>CAYPZJ010000035.1:0-21040 GCA_964414635.1 uncultured Spirochaetia bacterium | reverse complement strand
TTGTTTTCTGACCCTTACCCTGTAACATTTATCAGCGCGTTAATTATGTTGGTTAATAAACATATAGATGGTATACGCACGGTTGTTGGTTGGTTCCTAAGATTCAGGAATCCAACTAAAATAAACATATGCCGGATGGTATGATTAGTCAAATAATTTATAAAATACCTATGAGTGCTAATTTTGTACCGGTTTTATTGTTTTTCCTAATAGGGCACGTTATAGACCCAATCAAACAAAAATATTTATAAGTAGACAACGTGCCCTTACGAATTCATCCAAAAAAAATGTACGGGTGGTTTGTTGTTTAATGCAGGCTCCTACTTATTTTTGTGCAATAACCCACCCAACTTCGAGAATAATATACCCGAACAAAAATCGCACGCTTTATTGTTGACACCTTATGTTAAAACCTATATTTTCAAAAAGGGTATGCGCCTATCCATTTTGCTCTCAAATAAGAGGTCTCGCAAAAATAAATCTAAGCAAAATTCGGCATCATGAGAAACAATATAAACCGATGAAAAAAATCATTGTGGTGGGGAGTCCTGGGAGTGGGAAAACAACATATGCTAATTTTCTATCGAAGAAACTCGGGATTCCACACATCCAGCTTGATAGCCTGTTCTGGAAACCATGCTGGGAACACTCGACAGATATTGAATTTCAGGAAAAAATCAAACACGCGATCCAATCAGATCAGTGGATCATTGATGGGAATTATAATAGAACGAATGGATACACCTGGAACGAAGCAGACACGGTGATTTGGATTGATCGCTCCCTTTGGCGAACGTGCTGGCAGCTTTTCTGTCGGAGTGTCAAGCGGATTTGGAGTGGAGAAGAACTGTGGGCTGGAACAGGAAATCGGGAAACCCTGGGTGGGCTTTTTTCACGGGATTCCATTCTACTCTATTTATTAAAATCCCATCATCGGCTAACAAAGCGATATGAACAGCGAATGCACGATCCTGTGTATACCCAGCTAACATTCGTTCGGTTGAAAACCCAAAACGAGATAAATCAGTTTCTAAAGCAGCTATGATATCATCGGATGGAACGATATCGATATCCGATGGAAAGGGAAGCGACTATTAGTTTACTCACTATTGTAGGAATTGCTATTGGTTTAGCAATGGATGCAACTGCGGTGGCAATTGGTACGAGTATGATGCTTGGGAATGTTAGTGGAAGGCAAATATTTCGATTTGCGTTTCATTTTGGCTTGTTTCAAGCAGCTATGCCGATTCTCGGATGGTTTGCTGGGCGTGAACTCGCAGACTATATTGCAAGTTGGGACCATTGGGTTGCATTCGGGTTGCTCTCATTAATAGGCGGAAAAGCAATTTTTGATGTCCTCGTTGACTCCAATGAAAAAGAAAAAAAAGAAACCGATCCTACACGGGGTGGGAGTCTCGTTTTACTTTCTATTGCAACTAGCATCGATGCGCTTGCTGTGGGATTAAGTATGGCACTGCTTAACATAACCATTTGGTATCCTGCTGCCATCATTGGTATCACTACAGCCATATTAACCATTTTAGGGATGATTCTTGGATCACGCGTTGGACAGCGCTTTGGGAAAGGTGTACGGATATTAGGCGGGGTGATTCTCATCGGAATCGGAATCAAGATTTTGCTCGAATTTGCACTTTTTGGATAAATCTGCCAAACAATATTCAGTTTCGGAATCACCGGTCTCATGCGTTGTGATAGCGGTATTTGAATAAAAGAAAAATAAGAGCAATAGAAAATAAAGAATAAAAATTAGAAAATAGGGTAATTTTGCATTATACTTATTAATAGGTGAGGTTGTGAATTGCGTATTACAATCTCAATTTTATTGGATGGCAAAGGAATTGCACTATGTGGAACAACAATTTATTACCCCTTATACTGTTTATCATACTTAGGAAACTTTTTCCTCGTATCCTGCTATAGCGGAGAACACTTTACTATGGTTGAAACGGATCCCTGTGGGGATCTAACGGATGCGTTTACTGTAACAGATCAAGGACTTCATGTTGCATTTGATTCAGCATCCGAAGCCCTCGTGTATATTGAAGATACTACGAATAGTTTTCTTTATGAGCCGCTAGAAGAGACAGGTTATCAATTCAACCATGATTTTGTGATCCCGTTTAAGGCTCAAAGCGATACTGATACGGCAGGATTGGATGCTGAAACGGTTTATAACCTACAAATTGTGCTTAGTGTGGAAAATTCAACGGCAACGTATGCGTGTGGTGAACCGTATATGATTGATACTGCTTATTGTGATAATACGGAACCAACAACAATTGTAGCGGATCCACTGCCTGGAACATATGGATCCAATCAGACTATTATGCTTCAATCTACGGATGAACATGGTCCTGTGACGATCTATTATACAAGTGATGGATCCGATCCCACTACAAGTTCCAGCGTATTTGATGATGGAAGTGGAATCGCCATTACGGATACGACTACAATTAAGGCGATTGCAACCGATGAATGTGGGAATACCACATCGGTTTCTACTTATACGTATACTATCATAAAGCTGGATCCTCCAACTGCCACTCCTCCAGGTGGGGATTTTACAATTCCTGAGTGTGTGGTGCTTGATTTACCTAGTAATGCAGATGAGGTACGGTATACTACCAATGGTTCGACGCCTACGCAAGATAATGGTATTTTATATTCTACATGTATAAATATTAGTGAAGATGTCATTATAAAAGCGGTGGCAGTAAAAAATATACCAAATAAAGATCCCATTTATAGTTCGATTATAACAGAAGTGTATGCATTTGATTCTGTTCCACCAACATCACCAACGGTCAATATTGCTTCTGGTGTGTATTCGGTGGATATTAATGATTTGATTCTACATTCGGTGGATGATCGGGGTACTCCTACCATTTATTATACCTTAAATGGTGAAAAACCACTTGAAACTACGGATCCTGCAGATACGCTCGAATTTGATTCTGATTCTCCGTTGGATTTTCCAGTGGGATTAGAAACGGTTACACTCCGTGCTGTAGCTGTGGATGGAGCGGGAAACAAAAGTGAATATGCAACCTTTGTATATACATTTGTTGTTGGTCCGAATACCATTAATCCTCCGATTGCTTCCCCCCAAAGCGATATTTATGATGCAGCGCAAACCATTTCCTTTACTTCACTGGATGCGACCTGCTATACTAGTTTCCCTTCAAGTTGTACCACTCCAGCGGAATGGGGTAATTCTTACGAAATCTATTATACTACAAACGGTGTGGATCCTACTACATCGGATAGTCACTATACCGGACCTTTTACGTTGAGCAGTACGGCAACGCTTAAGGCTATGGTTTATAATGGAAATGGATCGGATCCTTTATACAGCACCGTTTCAACATATAATTATACAATTGATAATATTGCTCCCTCGAATCCGACGGCAAATATTCCTTCCGGGAGTTATCCCACCGAACAAGTCATCACCCTTTCTTCGGATGATAATTTGGCGTTGCTGGGGATTTACTATTGTACCTATACGCCTGGTGATACTCCCTGTAGTGTTTCTGGGTCTTCGGATCAATATATGGGTCCCATTTCAGTATCGGAAGACACATGTTTTCAAGCCATCGCGATTGATGTTGTGGGAAATGAGTCTGAAATAAAAACGTTCTGTTATACGATAGATGAAACAGTGATCTCCCCTCCGTATGCCTCGCCCGTAGAAGGTTTTTATACCACCGGTATAACCGTTAAATTAACAAAAGAGAATGCCTCCCATGACATCTATTATATGAATAATCCTACACCAGGTGGACCCGACCCCGATCCCAATGGTTCTTCTATTCTCTATTCGGGTGGAATCTCTGTAAATACCAATCGGTGTATTCGTGCGATTTCCGTTCTACCCGAAACGGGAGCAACCAGTGCGGTTATCGAGGCGTGTTATTATTTTGATACCTCCCCACCGACGAATCCCCAATCAAGTATTACACCTGGAAGCTATCAAGCTCCCCAAACCATCATTTTAAGTTCGACTGATGATATTGCGCTAGCTGGGATTCATTATACATTAGATGGTTCTGTTCCTACGCTTAGCTCTCCGTTATTCTCTGGAAATATTACCATATCAGAGGATGTTACCATAAAAGCCTTTGCCGTAGATCAATCAGGGAACGTGAGTGGGGTGGAGGAATTTATCTATATTATAGATTCTTCACCTCCTACCAAACCGACAGCCACTCCTCCCGGTGGATTATATGGGAGTGCTCAAACCGTTACCATCCTGGCTTCGGATAACAAAGGTGGGTTTAATATCTACTATACCGATGACGGTACACAACCCAATCCTACCGATGGTTCTCAACTCTATACATCGGATATCACTGTGGATTGTGGAACTGCTCCCTGTTATAGTGAAATAACCATTCAAGCGGTTGCCAAAGATGCGTTGGGGAATATTAGTCCCTTGATGACGGAAGTTTACTATATCGATAAAAATCCTCCGGTGGCACCTAGTTCGGATGTTGTGGTTGGTACTTATGGTACGGATCAGAATGTTAATCTGTCCAGCCATGACAATGGCGATTACAATGACTATTCCGAAATCTACTATACAACCGATGGGACGGATCCTGAGAAAGGAGTGAATGGCACATTATTTGAATCGGGTACACCGATTGTGGTTTCTACCACACAAACCATTAAAGCCATTGCTTATGATGAAGTGGGGAACGAGAGTACTGTATCCTCCTATATTTATACCATCGATAAGAATGCTCCTACGGGACTTGCTGCTAATCCAGATTCGGGATCGTATAGCACCCATCCCGATGTAGTTCTTACAGCAACCGATCCCACTACACCGGTTACCATCTATTATGAAATACAACAAGGATCGATTCCCTCTGATCCAACCACTTCTTCTCCAGTCTATGGAGGGGCAATTGATACGGATGTGGAACTTGGCTCCTCCGCTGACATGACGTTCTATATCGTTGCGATTGCAGAGGATGGGGTAGGGAACCTGAGCCTTACGGAGACCTTTACTTATAACATAATAAGTGGTCTGGTAGATCCACCTGTGTTGGATCCTTCCACGCCTGAAACAACCGCACCGGATGAACGTTACACAACAAATCCGGTTACGGTCAAACTAAATGAAGGATCCTCGGGAGCAGATGAAATCTATTACACTACAAACGGTACCGATCCAACAACTGGATCTACAAGCTGTAGTGGTTCAGTAAACCCCTGTACGTTTACCATAGATTTTGGAAATACCGATAATGATGGTATTATTCCTGCAGCCATTGAGGTGCGAGCGATCTCTGAATTGGGAGCAAGTGTAAGTACATCCATTTCATCGTTTACCTTTGTATTGGATGACGAAGATCCCGATGATCCCTCTTCTAGTCTGGCATCAGGGTGGTATCGTACCCAAAAAACAGTAACATTGAGTTCATCCGATATCAATCCAGATTCAGATACATCTCAATATACTATTTATTATGAAACCCAAACCGGTGTTGGAGAACCTGACCCCGGTACCCTAGCGGATCCTACCAGTGGATCAACCGAATATACTGCAGCACTTACGATTGGGGGATCCCCTCCGACAACGATGTCCTACACTATAGTAAAGGCAATTGCGTATGATGAAGCGGGAAATAATAGTGGTGTTACGACGTTTGTTTACCGGTTCGATTCGGCTGCTCCAAATGCACCCGTTATTAGTCCCAGTGGAGCAACCCCGTTTAATTCGGCATCGGTTACCGTTACGTTAAATGCTTCGGATACCGAACAAACCACTGCAACAGGATCACCAGCATGGGATGGGGCAACCGTCATATATTATGAGATTGGCGGGACTCCTGATCCCGATACATCAGCGTCTGTTTCAGATGGAGGAACCTTTGATCTTACAACAGAAGGTGTCCATGTTGTCAAAGCGATGGCATGTGATTCTATAGCGGGGAATGGAAATTGTAGTGCTGTTTCTAGTACAACGTATACGATTGATAGGACCGCACCAATTGAACCAACTGCTACACCCAATAATAGCCCCAGCTACTATTTCAATACAGCAACGTTGAATGTTACACTTGCGTCGGGTACGGTGGGCGGTGATCCTGATTCGAACTATACGATATACTATAATGTGGGAAGTTCACCAAGTAATCCTACCTGTAGTTCGTTTGACTATGATTATTCTGTAGACAATCCCGCGGTCTTATCCGGTTCGGCAGAAATTCGAGCCATTGCCTGTGATCCAGCAGGGAATGCATCAGCCGTGATGGTTGAAGATTATATCCAAGATCTTGTACCACCCGATGTACCAACGATATCCTTGCCCGAAGACTGTTACAGTAGTACCCAAACCGGTGTTACGTTGAGTAGTGATGATACGTATGGGTATACAATTTATTATAAATTGGTTCCACCCATGAGTAGTTTTGCCGAATATTCATCAGACCTAACAATTGATCAAACGCAAGATGTGGTAGCATACGCTCAAGATGAAGCTGGAAACCAGAGTTCGGAAGTTACATTTAACTACACCATCGATTCATCTCCTCCTACGAATCTTGTAATTTCTCCAGCAGGCGGAACGTATGCGAATTCCCAAACTGTATCGATTACTGTTGATGATAATTTAGGTGCGGAGATCTATTATACAACCGATGGTTCGACTCCGGATTCGGGTAGTACACACTATGATGGTTCCTTTACCGTTTCATCTAATCAGACTGTCACTGCTATAGCGTATGATTGTGCGGATGGTTCGGTTGGTCCGGAATCGGAAACCTATACCATTACCAATGATTCGACGCCCCCTGTAATTACATGGGGGCCTTATGCTGTAGAAATTGGAACAATCACAGCAAAGATCGTTTGGAATACAGATGAATTGTCGACTTCGGTTGTGCGATATAGTACCAATGCGAGCGATCTACCTTCTGGGGGTTCAACCAGCTCTACTTCCGGGGATACCCTAGCGCATGTTGTGGATCTATCCGGATTAAGTGCAAGCACGATTTATTATTATGTTGTGGAATCGGAGGATCCCACGGGAAACACAACGGTTTCAAGCATTCATTCGTTCCAAACGGGACCTTCCAGCGATACGGATCCTCCCGATATTACGGGTGAATCTGTTACGAATGTGGATTGTAGTTTTGCGATTATTCAGTGGACTACCGATGAGGCTGCTTCCTCCCAGGTTGTCTATTCCACTTCCGACGGATTTGATCCCAGCACTGAAGGAACGCGGTATCCCACCTGGGATATTGATGGTGCGAATAAAACATCGCATAGCATTACCATAAATGGTTTGACAAGCGCAACCCAATATTATTATTACGTCCGATCCTATGATGCATCGGGTAATGAATCCTTTTCTGCAAGCCAAGGAACATTTACCACGACCTCGGTTTGTGACAACACACCTCCCAAGATAGTGGACAGTCCCGGAGGAAGCACTGATGCGGATCCATTTACATCAGGAATCTCTGATGTATCCGCTACGATTAATTGGTTTACCGATGAATATGCCACTAGTCAGGTCGTGTATTCAACAACGAGTCCAGTAACGAGTGGTACCTATTGGACTTATCCTGTTTCAGACTCCGATGGGGCGAATTTGCTAACCCATAGTATCCAAATTTCGGGATTACTTGCGGAGACTACCTACTATTACTATGTTCATACCGAGGACGCAGCAGGAAATTCAACCAATTCATTGACATTCTCTTTTGATACGGGTAGTGCAGATTTAGGTGGATTTGAAGATGTGGATCCTACGGATAGTACATCGGGAGGTTTATTTGGTGAACAAGCAAACCAAGTTGCGATTCTTCCAGATGGGCGAGTCATGTTTGCATCGGAAGATCCAGGAACGGGAGGGAATGCAGAAGCGAAGATCTTTATTTCGGATAGTTCTCAGACCAATATTACATACGATGATGTTGATCTGGGAAACAGCTCCTTTGATTATATTACCGCATTAGGCGTAGCTACATTCGATAGTAAAGATTATGTGTACGCAGCCGGCTATGGTTCCCAATGGGGTATTTCCCGATGGGATATGACCACGTCTCCGGATACCATTGATTTTAATGAAGTTACAAATAATCAAAACTTAAATGGTATGCAAGCGGATCATACCACTGCCATGCTTGGTGGAGATGGATACTTGTATATAGGTGGGGATGATTCAAATGGAGCATATTTATTCGTTGCCAATGGAGATCCGTTGGATGCACTTAATGAAGGAGATGGTGATTTCGTTTATGTTTGGCAAGGAACAGGCGATCAGGAAACCATCAGTGATATTGAATTGTGGAATGGGAACGTGTATATCAGTGTCGCCGATTCGACAAGTGGGAATGGAGCAAAAATATACAGCATTGACCATTCTACATTAATTTCCCAGAGTTCGAATACAACCGGGTTGAGTTGGACCGATGTCACTACCACGTACTTCTCAGGATTTTCTACCAATAATGTGGATATTTCCAGTATCCATGCTTACAATGGTTATCTCTGGGTAGGAACAGAGAACGCATCGGGTGCACAGCTGTGGAAATGGGATGGAACCAATGCTGCTACGTTGGAAATGGATTTCAACAGCATAGACTCCACCAATAAATCAATTGAGATGATTCAAAGCAATGCTATCTCCAATCTATATTTTGGAACAGGGAAGGTAGCGGGAACCACATCAAATACGAATCAAGCGGAAATTTGGAAATCCTCCGATGCAGGTGAAAACTTCAGCCAAATTGGAGTTGATGGATTTGATTCCACCCCGCCTCCGTATTATAACACGGTTACATCTGCTGCAAGTACAGGGAGTACCATATACATTTTGATGAATGATGAAAATGCAGAAACATCCGATGTATTTCGGTTCACTGAATAACTTCTCTGGTTATTCGAGCACCTGCACATAATACTTCTGCCATAGTGCAATTGGGGGAGTGGTGGAAACCTGCCGCTCTCCCTTCTTTCTCCTACGGTTAAAATCCATAGTGGCAATTCAAATAATCAATCTCCCCAATGCATCAAGGTTCGAATTCGAATATAGCAGTGGAATTATTACGAGCATATTATACCGCGTCCAATAATAATTCAATTAAAGGGAAGTAAATCCACTTGTCATGATATCCATACGGTTTAATACGGACGACAGGTTCCAAGCGGCTCGGTGAAATATTCGAAATACGGGATCTGTACCGATGCACCGATATCCAGTATAAAATCAAGTCGCATTCCAACCAGAAGCCGATGATCCTTGATTAAAAACATGGTCGTAGAAAAATTGGGTCGAAAGTCCCATTGGATTTTAAGATTGTTGAATACCTGGTCTGCAATAGAAACCTGTTCGATGCTATAAGGGGCGGTGAAGGTTGTTTTGGTGTCTTGGTCGATGGTGTTACCATCCTCTTGATATACGCGTTGTATATAATCGGCTGTAACCGTTTCCCCATCAAACTGGAGTTTATATTCTGTTTCAATGGATTTATGCAATGCCATACCATCCAAGTCATCTTCTGCATTTCCATAATATCGTTTGGTCATTTGCCAGGTTCCTTCCAATGTATTTTCCGTATCGGATGTTTTAACAAACGTTGCCAATTGGAACAGGTCGTCATCCGCATAATAAGGATACACAAATTTACCAAATCCCAGTCCTTGGGCTGTTTCGGTTTCAAATGTTTGGTGGGTATCATCGGTGGGGAATATCCCTTCGATGTTGGTAAGTTCCAGTACCGATTTGCGAGGGATATACGTTCCTTTGTAGACTATAAATGTCTCATTATAGGGGTTATTCTCATAATCATATAATGTATCATATAAAAACCACTCATAGGTTGAAGGATCGAATTCCCAAATATGCGCAATGATATATTCGGAATAGCCTGCCACAGGAATACTGGGATAATCCGCAAAGTTTGTAAACCATTTTCCCTCTAGGGAAGTGGAATAATCAGGTTCATTCAACGCACCGGGAAACCAGGGGGGGATTTCCGATTCAGTTGGTGTGGTTTCATCCCCCATGGCGCATCGGGAAGTTAATACGATGATAAAAAGCATTGTAACCATAGTGAGGATACTTATCATCTTGCTTGAAGTCATTCTATGTTGTTTCATTTTGTTTTCCTTAATATGCATGATGGATGGATCCATCATAATAATAGAAAATATGCAGAGCCCCTAAGCTCGAAAAGGCTGCTCGTGTAAGCGTACCATCCCCCGCATTAGAATTGGGAAAAGCATACCCATAATGCCATGTTGCGCCATCGTAGCGGGCATAACGGACATTGTTTGTAATTACGGGTAAACCTGCTTCTTCATACACAATATGCGGATGATTCTTTTCATCAAGCAAAAGTGTTGTGGACCATCCACATCGACTCCCGCGATCCACTTCCGTAATTGTCCAGGTGGAACCATCCCAAAATGCATATTTTAAATTCCCATCACTCATAGGCAAATAATGCCGTGCCAAATACGAAATATGAATATTCCCATCGGATTCAATCATCATGGAAGCATGTCCCCCCTTGACTCCATCCGATTCGCATGCTGTTCCTTCACACTCGCATTGATTTTCAAGGGAGCATTCTTCCTGTGTAAATGTTTTAGTAGTACAGTCCACATCCTGGATATTCCAGCTACTGCCATTAAACTGAGCTAGCTGAAAACATCCAGTTCCAAAATTGGGAAAAGCAATGTAGGGTAGCTGCGTCGAATCCAATGCGATCGCAGTATGCTGCCAATGTTGATTGGGACTACTGGCGATGGTTGTACGTTCCCAGCTCGTGCCATTATACAATGCATAATTGAGTGACCCATCCGGATTGGCTTGTCCATCCACTGGATTTTCGGTATCGTATGCAATATGGGGGTAATCATTGTTGTCAAGCGTGATGGAAGGAAATCGTCCTGTTGTTCCTGTTGCGTCCACTTCTTCCAGTACCCATGAACTCCCGTTCCAAGCTGCGTAGAATAGCGAAGTATTTGTCTTATTACCATAAACAAGATGTGGATGCTGGTTCGAGTCGAGCGTCATATCAATCCCCCATGTATTGACATCTGTATCGACTATTTCCTGACTCCAGGTGGTTCCATCTCCCTTCAGATAAACCAATTCATTGGATGTATTTGTATAAGCAAGATGATGCGTGTCGGAATCATCTTGCTTATACGCAAGATATTCCTTTAAATCAGTGCCGTAGCTGGTGTTTTTACTATCCCAGTTCAGGGGGCGATAACCATACAAGGGGGAACTTAGAGGAGTTTCACATCCTTCTGTGGAAATCTGAAGTTTGTAGTATGCACTTTCCCCTTGGGTTATCGTCGTATCTTGAAACGTTGATTCCGTTGTTGTTTCTATAAGCGTATAGGAACCCGATGGAGTCACAGCACGGTAGATTAAATAATTTGCCGTAAAGAATTTAGGATTCCAACTGAGATGTATTCCGCTGGAATCATCAATGGAAACACTATTAATTATTGGTGCTTTATCAAAATAAGGGCAATCTTCTGCTTCGAGGCTAACCCATTCGCTCGTGCCTGTCTCATCACACTGATCTGGTATACGTGCTGTGATGTAGTATTGATAGGTCCCACCGATAAACACCGTCTCGTCTCGATAGGAAGTAAATTCTGTAGATGCAAGCAGTTGAAAATCCCCATCATCCTTATTTCGATAAATGTAATACAAATCCGCCTCACTCAGAGTATCCCAAGTCAGATTTGCAGGTTGGGAATCGCTTACCATGAGATTTTCTGGTTGGAATAAAACACAGGTGTCTTCGGGGTTTTCATTCGTGCTGCATGCAAATGTCAGAAGCAGTAGCCAACCTAAACCCAAAAAAACAGATATACGACTTTGATGCTTCATAGATCCTCCTATACCATCCACCCACATTTTCCATAATCAAACTACGCTAGTATAGAGTTTAGAAAAAGGACGAGAGAAAAACCTGACTATTTGTACAAATTCTTGGCTTTTTGTACACATTCTCTAAAAAAGTTCATTGACAATCATCAAAAAACAGATATCTTTTCTGGTATGAGCTCGACCTATCTCCGTGTTGAATATCAGGAGAACCAGCTTTCAACAAAAGAACAGGCATTTCCTCCACAACGTAGTGAACCCTATGCTATCAAATTATCTCCGGATGCACATACAATCCTTCCCCTACCATATAATGAGTTAGATACACTCTTTTCGTTGCTTGTGTTCTGTATAACACAGCCGGTACAGATTGATGCACATGGAAGACACATCGAATTACAACCAGGGACCAATCATGCGCTCCTCCCTTCTGATCCAAGAGGATACTGCTATTTTCAGGGGATGGCGCGTCATAATGTAGGCTGGATTACAATCCCTTATACGGAAGTACTGCGTGTTATTTCCGATATCCCTACCTCAGCAACTAATCCGTTGGACATTCATCAATTTATAGATATCTTTTCCAATCCCCAGCTGATAGAAGAACGGATGATTATTCAGGATGCATTGATCGGTGTATTGACCCGTCAACTCTATCAACTCAGTCGGGAATTACATGGTCATTCCGATGATTTCGGTTTGCAAATGAATTACATTTTAACAAAAAACCAGGTCTTATTGCGGGTTGTAAATTACGTGATGCAACAGGCGTGGCATTCAGAACCCCTTGAATTACTCTCGATGGGTAGGAATCCATATAACCGAGATGAAAAGATGGTCACCATCGCCTGTGAAATGATGCAGGATACATTTGGGGAAGCACTATCCATTGATCAACTGTGTGCTCAATTGGATGTGAGTCGGACCCGGTTTTTTGGAATATTCAAATCCCAGATGAAGATGACCCCCGCCGATTATCTAAATAAAATCCGATTGGATCAAGCGAAACGATTATTAAAACAATCTGATTCCAGTCTTCTGGAAATAGCCTATGCATGCGGATTTAAGCGGGATGATTCCTTCATTCGATTTTTTAAACGGAATACTGGAATATCACCGTTACGATATCGAAGAACCTCGCATCCGCTGTAATCACGTGTGTATCCACTTATCATCTATTATGAAAGACGAAAGGATTATGTATGGTTTCAAATTGGTTTACGAACGTGTTATCATTGTTGGGGATGGTACTGCTTCTAACCCTTTTAATCCCTTTAGAAAGCAATGCTCAAATGGATCCAATAGCACGTTATATCTACGATATTTCCCAGCTGGTTGAATTGACTAATCTGAATGATATCAACTGGTTTGACGTATACTCCCCGAATAACCTTGAATATGGTTATTATTCAACCTATTCGAATAAATGGATCGCTGCGATGGTGGCGATCCAACAGCGATTGGACACAGAAGGCGTATCCCACCAAGATCTGATTCTTCCATTGGAAGAGGAACGCCTTTATCATATGTTTGGATATCTTCCGAAAGTGCATGAGAGCATGCGCTATCCCTTTCGCATGCCCCTTATGGCAGATGAAGCCCGAGGACGCTTGCTAGCAGACAACAGCTATGTGGATTGGATCCGCTCCGGATTAACCCTCTTAAGTGGTCCTTCGTTCGATATTCCTACCCACGATGTATCTTCCGATCAAGTGTCTGCCACATTTCAGCTGAAAACATTCCCTGATACATTGGGTGAAGATGCACAGCAAGCCATCTATGATGGGTTTGCTCCCTATATTAATGCATATATTCATGCAGAACGCCTCCTTCAGTCTAGTTTGGAGAACCTTACCTCCGAGGAAATCCAGTTTATTAAGACCCATGCGCTGGATTATATTCGAGATTCAGACGGGGAACCTGGGCTATTAACCGCTTTAAATATTGATATGCAGGTGGATATCTTACATTTAATGCGGAAGATTGACTATGGTGCGCTGTTCTGTGCGGGGATGCGATTTGCTTCGGTTACGGAGGAACTCATTGTGTTTTTACAGCAACAGGAAATCTGGTCTGGCTCTCATCCATTGGTTTTTGAAACCGAATATGGAGAATTATACCTATCAGGAGTGGGTGCAGATAGGATCGACGTACATGCTTGGATCCACATTGATTTGGGAGGAAATGACCGATATGAGCTTGCACAAACCCTTCAATATGAGGTTTCACCAAGAGTTCTAGTAGATCTGGCTGGAGATGATACCTATGAGGCACACGGACAGGTGTCTTGGGGTAGTACTGTTTTAGGTGTGAGTATGATGGTAGATGTGGAAGGGGATGATGTATATACAGGAGAGTATTTTAGTCAGGGTGCAGCATTTGGTGGTGTTGGTTTTCTACATGATCGGAGCGGAAACGATGAGTACACCGCCTTAATGGGAAGCCAGGGTGCAGCTTTGTTTGGTTTGGGATTACTTGTAGATGACCAGGGTAGCGAATTGTATCATGTGGGTGCATTGGGACAGGCGTTTTCATCTTCTATGGGTATAGGAATCTTAGTAGATCGAACAGGTAGCGATACCTATGTGGCGGGGAAAACCTATGGACGCCGAGAGGGTGTTTCGTTTGTTGGGGCTCAGGGGTTTAGCAGTGGTATGCGTCCGTATCCTTGGGACGGAAAACCAAGTATTTATGGGGGGATCGCTGTATTACTTGATGGTGAAGGAGATGATATTTATGAATCGGAGGTGTGGACACAAGGCTCATCGTATTTTCAGGCATTGGGGATGCTGATTGATGTTGCAGGGAATGATTTTTATGAATCCCATAATTATGGAATGGGAACTGGAACGCATTTGTCCTCCGGTATTATGGTTGATTATGCAGGGAATGATGTATACCGCGGGGGATCGCATTCGAACGGTGGTGCATTGGATAAATCCGCAGGGATTCAATTGGACTACGAAGGAGATGATATTTATGATTGCAGTACCATAGGCTTGGGGGTTAAGACCCAAGGGATCGGCGTGTTTGTAGATATGAAGGGAGATGATTGGTATAAGGGAAATACGGGGCATGCTCGCTTGGAGATGGAGAATACCCGTAAACAATGGAATTATGGGTTGTTTTTTGATCTTGGAGGTACGGATCAGTATGCATCTGATCGAATGGCAGATAATCAGGTTGCCCGCGACGGAATTATTGGGGTGAGTACCGATATGGAATGGGATACCTCCTCTTCTGTATCAGGTAACATAGCGTGGCATACTCTGCTCCCCCATCTCTATTATTCGGATGATGGGGTTCAGATGTATACCCCATTCCAAAATGGATTTCATGTATTTACATTGTTTTCCAAGGTACTGGAGTTTTCTAAACTTCCACTGGCTGAGCTGGTGAGTCAATACGACTGGCATTCCTTTCCTTCTAGTGAATACTATCTGGAAGCAATACGGCTACGTACATTTTCAGGGATGCTTCAACCGAATGAACGACGTGAATTGTATCAACTACTCGATATGAATACACTTCCACCCGATATCGTATTGGGAATCTTAAACCATTTGCGTTTGACTTCGTATCCCTTGTTTTTAGATGATTGCCCAATGCTGCAATATCTCCAATCCAACACGAACCGCACGGTGAAACAGTATATATTGGAATTACAGGAATCTCATCTTACGCAAGCGTGGGTAGATTATCTTCTGGAAAAACTGGAAGCAGCAGATCTCTCTCCTACATTGGAAGAAGCGTATATCGAAACCCTCGGAGGGTATGAAGGGAATTCGCAAACCCTTTGTGACTGGTTATGGAAAGAAGCTAAAACTGCTACCAGTACCTTAAGACAGGATGCATGTCTTCGGGTATTTACACGGCTTGCAGATTCCACCCATGTTTCACAGCTGCTTGAATTAATGGAGCGGGATGATCCCTATCTGTCGATATACGCTGGGGTGGCGTTGTTACGATTGGATGATGAACGGGGGTATGTTGGTGTAATCCAAGCACTCGAGCATCCCAATGTGTATCAACAAGGTGCGATGCAGGACTTACTTGAAGTGCTAACAAAACAGGAAGGTATCAAAGGAAAGGATGCGTGGATGGATTGGTATGAGTCCCAGGATGCATTTCCAGCAAGTCGTGCTTATTTTACGTTCCGTAACCAATATCATATCCTTTCTCGGCATTTATGGCGTACCCGTCAAGGGGCGCAGTACATCCCTCAGATGCAGGCGGTTGTGGATGAAGAAGCGTTGGAGGGGGGATTAAATGAGGATTTTGTAAGCACGATAACACTTTTTTTCCGAACAATCCTCGCCACAAACGAACCAACCTTAATCCAAGTGCAACAAGCGCTGGAATACGTCCAGGTTGCAAAAAATTATAGCAAGGATCCTAAATCGTTAGAGGAATTGGAATCTGAAATTCAAACGAAATTACACGAGCTCCAGTAACATAGAAAAATGAATCACAGAATGGTACATGGGTAATGATTTCCGTTTTTATTTAGCCCACCGTTGAATTCGATGGTTATTATAGTCTGACACATAAATAAAATCAATATCGGCTGCAACACCAATGGGCGTATTCAATTCCCCGTCTCCCGAGCCAGAAGATGGAGCAACACCGTTTTGAATCCCTTCCAATCCCCCACCTAACCAACCTTCATAAGCGAAGGAGTCGCCTCCATAAACATTCCAGATTTGAACCCGGTGGTTGTTCCCATCTGCTACATAAAATTTAGTTCCTGAAGGATCCAAATAAATATCAAAGGGTTTATTAAATTCAGCATTATCATTCGATGCAGCGGGTGCAGCTCCCACTTGAACCGCAGAACTGTTTCCTCCACCTAACCAACCAATATAGGATCCGCCAACGGACCAGATTTGAATCCGATGGTTATCCACATCACAGATGAATAAACGATCTTCAGTACTATTTAATGTAATCCCCCTCGGTGCATTGAATTCACGATCCCCCGTTCCTGAGGTGTTACTCAATCCTGTTGTCCAAGAACCGGAAGCATCCCCACACCCGATCGAACCGACATAGGTTCCTGTAGTACCATCCCACTTCTGGACTTTATGGTTATTTCCATCTGTAATATATAAGGATCCATCCGATCCTACAGCCACAGCCCACGGTCCATCAAAATACCCATCGGTCGTTCCTGAAGTAGCTCCCGAACCGGTATTATAACCGGTGGCATTGCCATCTCCAAGCCAACTATCATAGTATCCGTTCTCCATACGACGCACAATACGATTATTATTTCGATCGGCTACCCAGAACATGGTGGCAAAACTGCTATTGTAGCCAATTTTCGCAGGTAGATTGAACCGATTATCGGTATTTCCAGCAAGACGTCCTGTTTTATTATCTTCGTAAAAGGTTGTATGATCTCCATCCGCACCACACGTGCAGCATGTTTTTCGTCCACCTACCCAACCAATCCTACGTTGTCCATTTAAATCAATTTTGTACACCCGATGATTTCCCCCATCTGCAAGAAACATGGTACGGGTATCGGTAATGGTCAATCCTCGGGGATTCAGATACTGTCCATTTTCGCATCCATCCGAAGGAGATCCTCCGATGCCAAACCAGCCGGTTTGCCCTCTGCCAATCCATCCATCTGGAATATATAATTCACCAAGTGTATCAAACGGTTCTGGTGGGGCGAATTCTGTTGGTTGACTATCGGTATCTTCACCCTGGATATCAATATAATAGGTAGTGGATTGGGATAATCCTTTGATGGTAAGCGTATGATAAATAGAGAATGTATCTGAGGCAGGATCAGGTGCCAAAGTTCCTGTTCCGGGTGTAAAACCGGGGGTGGTAGCGTATTCTACTTGGGTAGTTGTGGGAAGATTGGTCATCCAGGTTAACGTAATCTGAGATTTTGTACGGTCAGTTAGGGTAGGACCATCTATTACCTTCGGGGTTAATGCTGCCGGGCTGATATCTGTGGTGAAATCAAAGGGTCCGTAGTACATCTGATTGTAAACCGCATCGATGCATACGATGTAATAATCATAGGAAGTACCTGCCAACAGCCCTTCTAGATCTTGGCTATGACTGGTGGTAAACGATTCGGGATCTGGAAGATTCGATGGAATTCGTATCCCCTGACTATATACAAAATGCTCCTCCCCGTATTCCAGCTGGCATCCAGCAGGTTCATCGGTATCCCAACTGATTGAGATCCCTTCCGTTGTAAGATTTGTTTCTACCGGATCATTGGGAAGGCTTGGCGCAGTCCAGTCGGTATTGAGTGATACGGTAAGACTGGATTCGGTGCTTGTCCCCGAAGAATTGGAGGTACTGGTAGATTGGGACGGATTACTCCCTGTTGGCAACGTTGATGTTGTGGTTGTATTATCCGGGGGTTCTGCTATAGGATAGGAACACAGAACCAGTAATGCCATCCCACTTAAAGCAATTACTCCAAGAAATACGGTCCAATATCTAGACATATCATACTCCCATTAGAACTGAAATGCTTGTATACGATCGTTACCTGAATCAGATACATAAAGGCGGGTGTTAAAATGATCCCACGCGACACCGCGGGGACTATTGAACTCACCCAAACCCGTTCCGGTTGCAACAGGCACTGTCACATCGGGATCAAACGTATTGTTTCCTTTCCCGATCCACCCGATATAATTACCTTCGCCATCCCATTTTTGCACCCGATGATTGCGCCGATCCGCGATATAAATGTCCCCCGTATCTTCATTTACAGTAACCGCCCAAGGTTCCCAAAACGCACCGGCTTGGGATCCAGAGGTAGGAGCATTACCCATCGCCCAACCATCTAAATGTCCATGTCCAATCCATCCTACGTATGTCCCACTTGAGTCCCATTTCTTAATGCGATGATTCCCTTGGTCTACCACAAAAATGGAATTATCCACTAAAATGTGGACATCTGCAGGTTGGAAGAAGTAATCGTCCCCCGCTCCATAATCCGTATTACAGGTTGTAGTACTCCAATCCGCATCACCTCCACCAATACATCCAATCAGTACACCGAATCGATTGAATTTTTTGATGCGATGGTTGGAATAATCCGCCACATAGAGGTTCCCACTTTGGTCAACAGATAAACCACGAGGATGTTGAAATTGATCTTCCCCTGTTCCAGGGGCAATGGTGGAATCCGTATGCCAGCAATCTGTGGTGGGGGTGGTACAAATTCCATTCCCTATCATATCATAAAATTCACCATCGGGATTCCATCGTTGAATCCGATGATTATTCAAATCGGAAACATACATATAGCCAAAATTGGTATCAACCTCAATATCCTGGGGATTATTGAACCAACCAGGTTCTGATCTTCGAGGACCATCATACGAGCTATCGTAGCCACCAAACCAACCGGTTTGTTGACATTTATCATAGGATCCGTTGTTACAATTATAATCACAAGTAGATGTACAGGTTTGATAGGCTCCCACAAAGCCAATTTGTTCACCAAAGGTGTCCATTTTATACACACGGTTATCACCTGTATCAGAAAGGTAGAGATTTCCTTCGTTATCGATGGTGATATCATAGGGATTCTCAAATCCATATTTATGAGCACAATTAGGAGATGCTGTTCCCGAGGTTTTAAAATAGCATGGGGGTGAATCACAGCTACCACCATCTCCCAACCATCCGATCGCGGATTCAATATTGATGGTCATTTCACTGGAATACGCTTCATTTCCCGTAGCATCTACAGATACAATGCGGTAATAATAAGTGGTTGCAGGATTAAATTCAGTACACGTAAGGGTATGAAAATAATCGGTAGGGGAAGCGTCTTCAGTATAACGGGTTCCTTCTCCAGGAGTAAATCCTGGAGTCTCTGAATACTCAATTTCAGTAGTGGATGGCTCATTTGTCGTCCACGACCAGGTGGATGCGGTAGGCGAAGAGCTTTCAAGCGTCGGTCCCTCAATAAAAACAGGAGGATCGTAGTCACCCGTATCAGGAATATTTACGGTATCAAATGAGCCAACTGCACTAATCACTTCAGCACCCGAAGAATCCTGAGAAATGACAACATAGTAATACGTTCTTCCATCTAATAACCCATTTAACTTAATTTCATGATTGGTCGTAAAAACGGGAGAGGGATTGGCAGGATAGCGGTTCCCAAAACCCGCAATAAAACCAGAATCCAAGGAGTATTCTACTTGTGCAGTCGAAAGCACATCGGTTGTCCATCGGATTGTCGCACTGGTGGTACTAAGATCAATAGCAGTTGGACCCACTGTAATAATAGGGATCACTTCTGGAGTCGTTGTTGTTTGACTTGTAGCATATGGATTTGACGTTCCAGAGGCTGTATCGGTTGTCTGTGTGGTTTTCGAGCTGGAAGTCGTGGTGGTCGTCGTTGTTGTTGTTTGGGTCGTGTTGGAATCTTCCGGATAGTAAAAATGGTCAAGATTAAGGTTACATACGGTAAACAATGCAATTAGTGAAAGCAGAGGGACAATTATGTGTTGTGGTTTTTTAAAGATAGCCATACCAAACTCCTGGATGTGTGGTGCTCATCGTTTTGGGGGATACCATTATTGGGGATTAGCACACGCCCATCGAACAGGTATCGCCCATTGGATGCGTTTTGTAAGCTTTACAGGTGCATTTCAGGCGTTAGAACAATTAACTTTTCAGTATTGTTCCATACTAAAATAACAGATAACTTATTCAATAGAATGTTGCTAGTACACATTCTTCCTTGCCTACATTATAGTAGTATATACATTATAGTTAGAAAGACAACTAAAAAAAGAATGTGATTTGAAAAAATGGGTTTTTGATGAAACCGTTTTTTGGATTCCTTTCGGAATGGATCAGCTGGCGCTAATGTTGTTACAAAGGTGATTGTTTATTAGAAATTTTGATGAATGGTGTGTTAGTGTATACTAAAATCCAATCGCAACCCGATGCTAACTGTGTTGGTGCGATTTTCTTATTTAAAAAAGTTGCATCGGCTTAGGTTCATCCCGAAAAAATATTCCAAATGGTCTTTGCGAACGAAGTGAAGCAATCTAAATTCTGAAAAGAGATTACTTCGTCGTTTTGCTTGGGTGCGAATTTAAAAAATGGTAGATTCCTGTTGATGATTAAATGCTGTTCCAT
>CAYPZJ010000034.1:0-21052 GCA_964414635.1 uncultured Spirochaetia bacterium | reverse complement strand
CATTGTTTCTACATCTAAGGTGTATTGACGGGGAGGAAAGCCCGAGAGCAAGGGGTGGGTGGTGAAATATTATGTTATATCTGGTAAAGGCGGAGGTGGATTATGTCACGTATTGGTAAATTGGAAATCAAGATCCCACAAGGGGTGGAAGTAAAATTCCAAGATCGTACGTTGAAAGTGAAAGGCCCCAAAGGGCAATTGGAACAACCCGTATTAGATGGGATTGATTTTAATTTTAGTGATTCCACTATTCAGGTGATTAAGCAACAGGATTCCAAGAAGCATCGCTCATTATGGGGGCTTTATCGTAGCCTGTTATTTAATATGGTAACGGGTGTGAGTACGGGTTTTTCACGTTCATTAAGCATTAAAGGAACCGGGTATCGTGCGGAAATGAAGGGGAAACAATTAAATCTAAAAGTGGGTTATTCCCATGATGTGTTATTGGATGTTCCTGCTGGTGTGGAATGCGAAGTGGAAAAAAATCTAACAATTAAACTATCTGGAATTGATAAAGCGGTAGTAGGGCAGTTTGCTGCAAATATTCGTCGGGTTCGTCCTGTAGAGCCATATAAGGGTAAAGGGATTATGTATTCCGATGAATACGTGCGTAGAAAGGAAGGAAAATCTGCCAAATAAACGGTTTTAGACTTTGGTTGAGTATGGAGAATAAATCCTATGGGAATTTCAAAATATGATCGCAGAAGACGGCGGAAGCTCAGCATCCGATCCAAAATATCGGGTACGATGGAAATACCTCGTTTGACGGTATACCGCTCAAATAAACATGTATATGCACAAATCATCAACGATGAAAATGCGAGTGTACTTTGTTCAGCATCCTCGCTTTCCAAAGAAATGGAGGGATCGAGCAAAGGCGGTAAAAACAAAGATATTGCAAAGAAAGTTGGTGAATTATTGGCTTCCAAAGCCATAGAAAAGAATATTTCGAAAGTAGTGTTTGACCGAAATGGCTACTTATATCATGGACGCGTACGCGAGTTAGCGGAAGCCTGTCGAGAAAAAGGACTTAAATTCTAAGAGGGTATGTATTAATGGCAACACAACCGAGTAAAGAGGATTTTGAAGACAAAGGAATTGAGTATCAGGAAAAGCTGGTGCGCCTGAATCGGGTGGCAAAAGTAGTAAAAGGTGGACGACGATTTAGTTTTAGTGCATTGGTAGTCGTAGGTGATAAGAATGGGCATGTGGGATTGGGTTTTGGGAAAGCGAATGAAGTTCCCGAAGCCATCCGCAAGGGAATTGAAGATGCTAAAAAGAAAGTAATTAAGGTAGATTTAACCAAACGGGGAACGATCATTCATGAAATCTACGGTGAATATAATCGTGGGAAGGTTCTGCTGAAACCTGCTTCCCCTGGTACCGGGATTATCGCGGGGGGCCCAGTTCGTGCGGTGGTTGAATATGCGGGGATTCAAGATATCCTTTCAAAATCACTAGGCAGTTCCAACCCTCTGAATATTGCCAAAGCCGCTTTTGAAGGGTTGAAGCAGTTAAAGCTTGTTAAATATGAAGCAGAGAAACGCGGGAAGCGAATCGATGAATTATTTCAATAATGTTCGTGTATGGCATCTTTTGGGTGCCCATTTGGAGATCAGAGATCTTTGAGAAGGAAAAGGTGAGACTATGGATTTTATCTTAACACCCCCTGAAGGCTCAAAACGAAAGCGAAAACGTGTGGGACGAGGAACAGGTTCAGGAAGAGGAAAAACATCTACACGTGGTCACAAAGGACAAAAATCTCGTTCCGGCGGTGGAAGCCCCTATGTTGGTTATGAAGGAGGGCAAACGCCGTTGCAACGCCGGTTACCTAAACGGGGGTTTACAAATATTTTTTGTGAACCGTTTGATATCCTCAATTTACCCCGTTTGAATATCTTTAATGATGGAGATACCATCGATCCTGAACTCTTGAAGGAAAAGGGATTGTTGCCAAAAGCGTCAAAAAAAGTTAAGCTTCTTGGGAATGGGGATATCGAAAAGAAGTTGACCATTAAAGTTCATCAGGTCTCCTCCAAAGCCAAAGAAAAGCTAGAAAAAGCAGGATGCACCCTTGAACTGATTACAACTACCAAGGAATCACCCAAAAAAGCAACGGGATCCAAGAAATCCAAACAAGAAAAGAAACAAAAATCCAACTAACGAAATGGGTGTAATTGGGTACAAAGCAGGAAAAACTGAAAGAAAAGTAGGACGGTGACATGGCTAATGTTTTCGTGAACATGTTCAAAATTGACGAGCTTCGAGCCCGGATTCTGTTTACCTTCGGGATACTCGTTTTATTCCGATTTGGAGTACAAATTCCAGTACCAGGGATCGATGCCGTAGCATTGGAAATGTATCAGAAATCTTCTCAATCTTCCGGCGGGTTTCTTGCGCTTTTCAACCTGTTTTCAGGTGGAGCGTTAATGAATCTTTCCATTTTCGCGTTGGGGATTATGCCCTACATTTCCTCCTCAATTATTATGCAATTGTTGCAAGTCATCGTACCCCATTTACAACGGCTTAGTAAAGAAGGAGAATACGGCAGGCGAAAAATTCAACAATATGTTCGATACGGTACGATTCTACTTTGTATTGTTCAGGGCGTAGGAATGTTATTTTTTCTGCAAAGTACCATCGCCAATGCGTACAATATGCCCGAACAATATATCGTTGTTCAGGATGCAGCGGGACAAGTGGGGCAAATGTCGGTGTGGATCGCTATCGTTTTTGTGCTCGCAACAACTACAGGAACAATGCTGCTATTATGGATGGGAGAACAAATTACAGAACGGGGCATTGGGAATGGTCCATCTCTGTTAATTTTTACTGGGATTATCGCACGGTTACCCCAATCCGTAATGGTTATGGTTCTGATTCCCAATCAAGGTGTTGATACCTTGACCTTTATGATTATTCTGGTTTTATTTATAGCAGTGTTTTGGGTTGTAACAGGAGAGCAACAAGCGACGCGTCGTATTCCTATTCAATATGCGAAGCGGGTGGTGGGAAATCAAATGTATGGAGCCCAGCAAAGCTTCATTCCTTTTAAGATGAATCCCGCTGGGGTTATTCCTATTATATTTGCTTCCTCTGTTATCATGTTTCCTTCTCAGCTATTTTTCACCATTGGTGGAGGGCAGGAAGGGATCTTAATGACCATTGCAAACCAACTATCACCCGGGTATTGGCCCTATGAGTTATTTTATTTTTTGCTGGTTATTTTCTTTGCCTTTTTCTACACGCAAATCTATTTTAATCCCGTAGATATTGCAGAAAACATGAAAAAAAATGGTGGGTTTATTCCTGGTATTCGCCCTGGAGCGCATACCTCGGAATTTCTCTCCAAGGTGTTAAATCGCATCACGTTACCTGGTTCGATCTTTCTAGGGTTTATTGCCATCTTTCCAGATTTGGTTATGGCATTTTTCGGATTATCGGGTGCTTCAGGGAACTTCATCAACCTTATGGGTGGAACATCTTTACTTATTATGGTAGGGGTTTCGTTGGATACGGTGAAGCAGATTGAATCCCATTTATTAATGCGAAACTATCCCGGTTTCTTGAAGAAAGTGCGAATAAAAGGGAGACGTTAAGGATGCAATGCCCGGTTTGGGTAAGGAGTAAAACATGAAAGTTCGAGCAAGTGTCAGACCAATTTGTGATTCATGTAAGGTGATTCGTCGGCGTGGCGTTATTCGTATTATTTGCAGCCGTTCACCGAAACATAAACAACGTCAAGGATAAAAGGGGGCAGCATGCCACGTATTGCAGGAGTCGATTTACCAAACTCAAAACGTATCGTCATCGGGTTGACCTATATTTTTGGAATAGGTCCCAGTACCGCAGAAAAAATCCTGAAAGCTGTGAATATAAGTCCGGATGTGCGTGTGCGAGATGTAACAGAAGAAGAAGCCAAACGACTAAATGATATCATAGATAACCGATACCGAGTGGAAGGGGATTTGCGAGGGGAAATCAAAATGAATATTGATCGGTTGATGTCCATTGGGTGCTATCGGGGTTTACGTCATCGATCGGGTCTTCCGTGTCGTGGTCAGAACACAAAAAATAATTCTCGTACCCGAAAAGGTAGACGAAAAACCATTGCTGGAAAGAAAAAAGCACCTTCACCCAAATAAATATTCTGTTCGATTTACGTTTCATAGCAGAACGGTAGTTGTTTATAGGATGAACGAAGGAGGATCATCTTGCCAAAGCGATCGCAACGACGAAAAGAGAAGAAACATATCAGTAATGGAGTGGTACATATACAAGCCACGTTTAATAATACGATTGTTACCATTACAGACACAAATGGGAATGTGATTTCCTGGTGTAGCGCTGGCTCGCTAAAATTTCGAGGAGCCCGAAAAAGCACTCCCTTTGCTGCTCAAATGACAAGTGAAGAAGCAGCTCGCCGCGCATTGGAGCATGGTTTACAAATTGTGGAAGTGAACGTAAAAGGGCCGGGAGTAGGACGGGAAGCAGCAATCCGAGCTTTGCAGAATGTTGGATTAAAAATTACAATGATTAAGGATGTTACGTCCATACCCCATAACGGTTGTCGCCCACCAAAACGGCGCCGTGTGTAGTTATAGATAGATTTATGTAATGATTGTAGGAAAACACCCACCAATGTGGGGTTAATGGATTGATGGAGGAATCATGTCACGATATACAGGACCTGTTTGCAGGTTATGCCGTCGAGAAGGAACCAAACTGATGTTAAAAGGAACCCGGTGCATTTCGGAAAAATGTGCATTAAACCGGAAGAAAAATCCTCCAGGGCAATTTACATCATTTCGACGTCCGAAACTCTCAGAATACGGTACGCAGCTCCGTGAAAAGCAAAAAATACGACGATTTTATAGTATTACGGAAAAACAATTCCGTAATTTATATGAAAAAGCCAGTCGGCGTAAGGGAATAACCGGTACAAATTTGTTGGTTATGCTAGAAACTCGCTTGGACTCTGTATTGTATTTACTGAATTTGGCGGCATCCAGACGTCAAGCACGTCAACTGGTTTCCCACGGGCATGTTACGGTAAATGGGAAGAAAGTGGATAAACCAGGATTTCAAGTTCATCCCGGTGATGAAGTTGCAATCAAAGAGCGATCCAAAAAATTATCGTTTATTCGAGAAAATTTAAAAATGAATCAGAATGCGCCCCATCCGGGTTGGTTAAGCTTGGATGAAGACAGCATGACGGGTAAGGTTATGGCTTTACCCGAACGGAAGGATATCCAGTTGGATGGAAACGAAACGCTGGTGGTGGAGTTGTACTCCAAATAGGCATCCGGCTGTTGCGTAAGCCGCCGTTGCAGTATTTGACGAAAACGAATATCCTGGGAGATTATTTATGGGTCATCGCAACCTACTAAAAGACTTCAAACGCCCCAAATCCATTATTTTTGAGCGGGATGAAGTTAACGAGTTTTATGGCAAGTTTATTGCCTCACCTTTGGAACGAGGATTTGGTGTTACCATCGCGAATTCGTTACGCCGGACCTTATTATCGGTGATGCAAGGGTATGCGATCACTGCCATTCGTGTGGAATTTACTGATGGGGAAGGTAAGCAGGAAATGCTTACGAATGAATTCACATCAATCCATGGAATGCTCGAAGAAACGATTGACTTTATCCAAAATCTAAAAAAGGTACGGTTAAAGCTGGATAATGAAGCAGAAAGCAAAACGATAATGATAGAAAAAAAAGGGGAGTTCGAGCTGAAGGCAAAGGATCTAGAAGTGGATACCAGCATCAAAGTTATGAACCCCGATTTGCTGCTTGCGACATTCAATGAAGAAGCAGAAATATTTATGGAAATCCAGATTGACTATGGTAGAGGGTACATCCCCTCCGATCGGAGCAAAGATTTTGTCGATGTAATCGGAACAATTCCGATTGATGCGATCTTCTCACCTGTAAAACATGTAAATTTTACAATTAAGAATACCCGGGTTGGGCAGCGCACCGATTACGATAAAGTAATTTTGGAAGTCTTTACTGATGGGACATTAAAACCAGAGGACGCCGTAGCTCGGGCTGCTAAGATTCTGAAGGAATACTATACCTGTTTTATTAATTTTGATGAGGAAGAAGAACCGATTGAAGAGGAGAAGGATGAGGAACAGGAACGATTACGTCAAATTTATGAGACAACGATCGAAGATTTGGAATTTTCGGTTCGCACAGCGACCAGCTTAAAAGTTGGTGGGGTTCGAACCATTGGTGAATTAGTTCAGAAAACCCCCGAAGAATTAGAAAAAATAAAACACATTGGTAAAAAAAGTGTGGAAGAGATAGTAGACAAACTCAAATCCCTTGGATTAAACCTCGGAGCGAAAGATTTGAATTATATCTCGAAGCTTAAATCTATGATGTAAGGTGAAGAATCATGCGACATAAATTTCACGGGAGGAAACTCCATCGAAACCGCAGTCATCGAAAAGCAATGTTCAATAATATGTGTCGGTCGATTATTAAATCGCATCGAATCGTTACCACCACAGCAAAAGCAAAAGAATTGCGTCGGTTTATTGAACCCATGATTACCCGAGCGAAAGAAGATACACCCTATAATCGAAGCATCATTTTTCGAAGCCTGCGGGACGAAGGCTTGGTTGAGAAACTGTTTGAAGAAATCGCTCCACTTTTTGAAAGAAGAAAAGGTGGATATACCCGGGTTTTAAAATTGGGTGCGCCACGTGCTGGTGATAAAGCAGATATGGCACTGATTGAATTTGTAGAGGAGTTAGAAACAGACACTACCTTTGATTTTGAAGATGACGAAGAAACGGAAGTGGATGAAACCGTTGCTACCTCTGAAGAAGAAATAACCACTGATGAACGGGAGCAGGCGGAAGATGCTCAAGAAAAAACAACAGAAGAACCTGTAGTAAAAGATGAGCAATTAGAAACAGACTCAACAAGTGATCAAGCGGATTCAGCAGAAACCACAGAAGAAATAGAGGACGATGAATCGGATTCCGAAAAATCCAAGCAACAGGAAGGGGAGTCAAACAGCGATACAACAGAGGACGAGCCCCCCAAAAAATGAAAATAAAAAAAGATTCCTAACCTTAACCCAACCCTGAGGCGTTCACTCCTTTCAGTTGTGTTTGTACCTCGGACTAGGAACTGTTTATGAAGAACATCATTTTTTTGCTGAGCTTCGGTCTGCTATTTGTGTTCATCACTTTAACCATCCCTGCGTGTGAAACTAAAAGTATTGAAAAAGAAGATACCATCCTTATTAAGACAAAAGAATTATTCTTTCAAACATTCCTACCCGATGTTACCATGCTGATGGATCCCCAGACGCTTACCGATCCGACAACTGAAGCGGAAGTACGGCAGAAAATTGTAGATGGTATTGATTTACAACGAAAGCGTATATTATACGCCATGTATGCATATATACCCTTTTATCAACAGAGTTTTCGTTCCCGGTTGTTCTATGTCAAAGCCCATCAGATTTTTACGATTTTAGGTAAGGTATTTAATAAGATATTAGTAGATGTGGAATCATTAGCAACGGTTTCAACTAAAAATGAAAAAGCCGATTCTGACCAGGATCAATCCTCCGATGCTAGTGCGGAAGCTAACGATTTTAAGAAAACGCTTTCTATAGATACCCTCAAAAAACGATTGACCGATTTGTTCCGATGTGTTCGGTTTGTGTATTACGGAAAGTTAGAAGATACACCATCTAGTTTTCAAACCTGGTATGGAAAAATTAATGATATTATCCCTGTGCAAACAATCGCCCAATTAAATCGACGGTTGGGATTGTTATCGGATGAAGAGATCCAAGAAAAATGTCTAACCATAACTGATAACCTGACTGCATTGGAAAGTGAATTATATGGGATGGGAGAGCAACAAATCGACGAAATGGGTTGGTCTTTTTGGGAATATTTAATAACTCGTATCGAACTTACAAAAGAAAGCGTTGAAAAACTTACCTTTACCATTGATTTGATATCAACACGTGAACCCACCAAACAAACACTCACGATCAGAAATGAATATTCGATAGAATATCAATTTACGATTATTGTCATGATTATGGTCAATCAGCGGTGGGGGACCTATAATCCCATCAGTAATACGCTGATTCCTGAGGACGATCCCATGTGGGAAACCTTAGCCGAATTGGAGTATCATTTTGATAAGCTTTATAATGAGGTAATCTCCAATGTGCGAAATTACCTTCCCCCAAACCTTAGTGAGTTGGATATCCGAAATCTTTCCACCTTTGTAAAGTTTACTGCTGAGGAAGGGATGTTTAAAGAGATGGCGAAACGTATTCAGCTTCCTGAAGGGATATCACCTTTGGAGCGGCTGAAAACAACGACAACGCCTATCAATATTTCCTGGTTAAAAACGTTTCTTACAATAGATGATGAGTTTCGTGAAACCGAAGAAAGTTTTGGATTGTATGTTAATTATCTAATAGAATCCCTTTCTTATTTGGATATGTATAAAAATATTCTGTTACATAAAGAAAAATTCACGAGTGAAGAATATATGAAATACCTCCAATGGTTTTGGTTTAAATTCCTTAATGCTCGTGATTTATAATTAGTGAATGTTCTGTTGATCCACCGGGAACCATATGCGTTATGAATTCTTTATTACTCGCCATTACTTCGGTTCCAAGAAACAATCTGCATCACGAAAAATAGCCATTGGTAGTTTTCCCATCTCAGTTATCTCCACCATAACCGTTATTCTTGCCGTAGCTGTTCCAATTATTGTGCTGTCCATTATGAATGGGTTACATACAAATATTGGTGAAAAAATCGTGTCCTTAGAATTTGATGTCCGTGTGCTGCCCGAATACGGAGAAATACCTAATTACATGGATATGGTTCACTATTTAGAGAAAACATATCCTAAGAGTATCGAAATGGCGCTCCCCTACTTTCATTCGGTTGGACTGGTACGCCGTCCTAAGTATTCGGATTACGACACCAATCGGGTTTCAATGCATGGGGTGCAGGTAGTTGGACTGAGACAGGAAGATTTGGATCGGAATTGGCATTTTCAGAAACATTTTCGAATTTGTGAGGAATTATTTAGCTTAAAAACCGAATTAGAAATGAAACAAGGAGCTACGTTTGATTTTTCCGATCCAGAAAATGGATATATGGGATATGCCCTAAAACGTCGATTACGCCTTCAATACACCGATGCTAGTTTTGAATTGATGATTCCTGCTGGTGATTTGCTAAGTGATGTAACCATGGAATTTAAACCGTTTCAATTGAAGGATCAATATACAGCAGGCTATGCTGATTTTGACGCTCGGTATGTGATTATTCCGTTTGATGCGCAGAAAAAGATCTTAGGACGTGAAAATTACAGTTCTGGCATTGGAATTTTCCTTCAACCCAGCATGACACCCACCCGAATGGTTCGTCTTCTTGAAGCGGATGATCAGCTGAATACCCTTTTTAATCAACGGTTTGATGATTTCCAAGCGGATGCAAACGATACAACTCGCCAGTTTCACGTAGCAAACACACGAGAAGAGGGAATTTTTACAGATTTCTTCCGAGAAAAGCAAACCATTTTTTACGTATTATTACTTATGGTTTTAGCAGCATTTGTGACCATTTACATAACGCTTCATGTACATGTGATCGACAAGAGAAAAGAAATAGGTATTCTTAAATCGTTTGGAACGTCGGTACGGGGGATACAACAAGTTTTTGTTTATGAGGGTTTGTTGATTGGAGTTATTGGAACAGCGATCGGTGTTTTTCTTGGAATAATGGTGTCGGTTACAATGGATGAATTGGTAATGGCGGTAGAATGGATTGTTACCCAGATTAATCTTTATATTGGGGGGTTGGAACCGGAAGACGCTGCGTTCCATATTATGCCCACCCAGATCTTTTATTTAGATACCTTTCCCGTACGTATTCGGCTTGAGGATGTTTTGTTACAGGCTACGGGCGCCATATTTGTATCGTTATTAGCATCATACCTTTCATCCAAACGAGCAGCATTGCAAAAACCACTTTCTGTGTTACGAATGGAAGGATAGGTGGGGTTATGGGATTTTCATTTTTTATTGCCCGTCATTATTTATTTTCCAGCAAAGCTAAAGGAGCCACCGCTCGAATGTCGCTGATCGCAGTGTTGGTATCGGCGATTGCTATCGCGATGCCCCTAATTGTGCTTTCCGTGTTAAATGGATTTCACGAAACAATTAAAGATACCCGGTTAGAAAAGAGTTTCCATCTCAAAGTCTCATGCAATTTTTCAGAGGTTCCCACCCATCTTTTAGAACAGTTCTCCCAAATAAGCATCCCCGATCCAGAAAAGCAATCCATTTGGTCTTCGTTGTTTGGTGGTTCCCCTTCTGAAACATTAATACAACCCGTTCGGCTTGCCACCCCTTTTTTAGAGGGGCAAGCATTAATACGGAGTCCACAGAATACGCAATTGGTTTTGGTTCGAGGTATTCATAAAAGTTTATTGGAAAGTGATACGTTCTCCCGTAGTTTTGAAATTACCCCCAATCGAGGTTCGTTTGATTTGGAGGGGAATAAAATTGTTATTGGAAAAGCGTTAGCTGATGAATTACATATTCCTGTAACTATTGGAAAATTGGAACAATACCCAATCGTGACCCTCATTGCTGAAAAAACCCGTGAAACGGAAGATGGCAAGCTGGAGTCGTATTTTGATCCGATTCAATATGGCGTAACAGGTGTATTTGAGTCGGGACTGCAAGAAGTAGATGGGTTAATGATTTTTATGGCGCTGGAAAGCGCACAAAAATTGCAAAATAAAAAAGGAATCTCTGGGATTGGTATTCAACTAACCGATCGCTCGTTATGGAACCCAGTAAAATCCCAAATTACATCCATTCTTGCTGATAGTCCTACTGGATGCGGGTTTCCAAGGATTTATAATTGGAAAAAACTAAATGAACATATGTTTTTTGCCTTGGAATGGGAAAAAACCCTTCTCGCATTGGTCATGACGATGATGCTTATTGCCAGCTTCTTAACCATTTTTTTAGCACTTAATGTTGTGATTATGGATAAACGCAAGGAAATTGGTATCTTAATGTCATTGGGAGTAAAACCGGGTATGGTTCGATCCATCTTCCTCTCTGAAGGGCTACTAATTGGATTAACTGGCGCGATAATTGGCTTGGTAGTAGGAATTTGGGTGGTTCTTTCCTTAACCGATGTTCTCAATGGGATTGAGGCGTTTATGACCTGGTGGCAGCATCTTGTTTTCCAAAGCCCTCTAGGTGTACTGTTCTGGGAATCTGAACCAGAGCCATTCAAATTGGTTCAATCCCGGATTTTCAAAACTGATTTTATTCCCTATATCATTCGCTTACCCGAAGTGATCATGTTGTTTATTGGTGCTGTTGTTACAGCATGGCTAGCATCCTTATTGCCAGCACTACGGGCAACCCGTCAGAAGCCTATGGAGATTCTTCGTTATGAGTGATTCAAAAACCCAAAAGACACCGTTGCTTCAAGCCTCCACGATTTATAAAACGTATGAATCGGGGGATAGTATGCTCCAAGTACTTTCAGGAGTAAGTTTGGATGTATTTCGGGGTGAAATTGTTTCGATTATGGGGGAAAGTGGGTCAGGAAAAAGTACCTTGTTGAATATTCTTGGTGGATTAGACGGAGCCGATTCCGGATCGGTAGTGTTTGACCAACGTTTGGAAATTACTGCATTCCGAGAGGATGAATTAACAGAGTATCGTAATCAACATGTCGGTTTTGTATTTCAAATGCATAATTTATTACCGGATTTCACTGCGATCGAAAATGTTATGCTTCCTTATTTGGCGCATCAGTTTAAGAAAAAGGAAGCACAGGATAGGGCGTTTCAATTATTATCGGACGTTGGATTAAAAGATCGGGTAGAGCATCGTCCGAATCAATTATCGGGTGGTGAACTTCAACGGGTCGCCATTGCTCGCTCCCTTATTAATCACCCTCAGGTCGTATTTGCAGATGAACCAACCGGAAATCTAGATGAAAAAAACACCCAGGTTGTCCAGGAATTATTGTGGGAACTGCGAAGCAAATATAAGGTTAGTATTGTGATGGTGACACACAATACGGATCTGGCGAAAATGGGTGATCGTTCATTTCACTTGGAACATGGCCATTTAGAAGCGTTTAATAAATAACCTTGCCTTTCAATGCTCAAACAATTGGTGTATATAATTGTTTCTCGACATGCAAAACGTCTTGAAAACCTCGTCAAAAGTACCAATATTCTACGTGACTGTATTAATATTGGAGCAATAATATGGATCAGAATAGAACAAAACGATTGTTTGTTTTAAAGATCAGCATTTGGTTGGGGATTATTGCTGATGGGATCAGTGTATTGTATATGGTATTCCCCGAGGTTAGTGCACCCCTATTAGGAATGGTAGATTTTGTACCGACTGCAGAATTCCGGTATGCAATGGGTCTTGGCGCATCACTTATGCTGGGATGGACGATTTTACTCATCTGGGTTCTTCAGAAGCCGATGGAGCGGCGTGGAGTGCTGATTATAACGCTGGTACCTGTTATTTTGGGGATTCTAATATCCAATATCTATGCAGTGGTTGCAGGAATTATTCCGATTGGGAATATGATTCCGTTATTCATCCAGCTTGCAATCGTATCCACTTTTTTTTGCGTTGGGCTTGGTGTGACACGATCGCTATCATCGATGGAATAAAACTTGTTACACATAAAGCAGGAATGGTTTTAGTTCATAGTTCTATGAAGCTTTACAAGTATAGATATACAAAAGTAGAAAGCTTCATTGCCGAACAAAAATTGCTTTGTCGTTTCGCTTCTCGCAAGGACGAAAACCAGGAACCTTATTTTTTTTGTGAAATCCTTAGTAGCATTAGACACTTAAAATTATGAGATTTAGTAGTTCTGGATTCATTTCGGCTACGCTCAATTCACGCACACTGAGCGGAATCGAAATGCAGAATAAGTTTTGGTTGTCTCAAGGTACTAGTAATCATCGACATCATAATTTTTGCATAATGAACTGGTAAGGATCATGCATGGGGTCTGTTGAAAAACGCGAATGTAGGAGCAGGACTTGCGCCTGCCCTTTCCAATATCCTGTTCCAAAGAGCGACCGCAAGAGTCGCCCCTACAAAGATCGAATGATTTTTGATTTTTTCAACAGTCCCCATGCTTGATCCCTGCATTAATAATTTTTATTCTCGATGGGTACTAGAATGAATGTAGCTATGAATTCTCAGAAATGACCTCCTTTTGCTTTGTGTGTAATATATTTTGAGAATAGACCAGTTCCCCCTTTTTTTTGTTATATCGTTATTCGAATCTGAATTAGGGGTAATTCATGATTTACCTCTACGAGTAATCAATTTTCTAATTTAAAAAAAGTCGTCACTTGGTATTATCCAGTGATCCTAAGTTTAGAATAGGTTCTAATGCCAAAATCAACGTATGTTTTATTTCCTGGTTACGTACATGAAATACCAAGTAGGGTAGAAATTCAATTTTGGGTAAGGGCAAGCCTTACACCTACAAATGTTTTCAGTAGGGGCAATTCTTGCGATTACCCCCGATTACTTTAATTGAATTATTTTGGGCACGGTATAAGTTGGCATGCTCCATGCTTCATATTAGGTGGAGGTGTTTACTATGGCACGTATATTAGTTGTAGATGATTCGCCTTTTTTACGGAAGGTAATCTGTAATAACCTTTCAACGGAACTTCATGAGGTTGTAGCCGAAGCAGAAGATGGTGATGATGCAATTGAAAAATACAGACAATCCCTACCGGATGTGGTCACGATGGATGTGACGATGCCTAATCGAGATGGGCTGGATGCAACCCGAGCAATCCTGGATGAATATCCCGACGCAAAGATTATTATGGTCTCTGCTATTTCCCATTCTTCCCAAGTAATGAATATTATCAATTCCGGTGCCAAAGATTTTGTAGCGAAACCGTTTAAACGAAAACAGTTACTCGCTTCTATTGAGCGCGCTGTAAAAACCTAGCCAATTCCGTCTGATTTTGCTTCATTTTTTTGTTGTATCCCCTCAATTAAATCTAGTCCTATCGAGATTTTTTCCTAATCGTTGTATTCGTCAATTACGAGAAGCGAAGCGACGAAGTAATCATCGTTCCGAAAAGAGATTGCTTCACGTCCATTCGCAATGATGCACAGGTTTTCAATGATGTGTAAAAACTCTCGTCCTATCTGTATTTTTGTTTTTAACGATAACTGGAAGAATTCGATCTAGATGTGAATTGATAACTTATATGTTGTTTGAGGAATGCGCGCGTATTTTTCTACTAAGTTTTTTTACTATTTTACCGATAGGACGGGGTGTTGAGTATACTCTAGAGGACAATGTATACATCGCTTAGATTGGATCCAATGAATTGGGATGGCTAGCTTATGAAACAACCACATCTTATGGATGAAACGGCAGAACAGGTGCCTCAATCTTCCACTTCATCACACAAATCCTCAACCTCTATTCATCAGGCGGAGTCCTATGTATCGGATATGGACAGCTTGGGTAATCCCTTTTTAAAGGAATTTGTTCAGACGGTTCGTGAGGAAATTGAACAGGAATTCTTAAAACGAATCAATACGTTGTATGTAGATGATTTGGATATTCAACAATCCTTCACGTTGGAGCGTCACCAGATGGTGGCGGAATTGGATCTCTACCAACGTAAACTTTATCTGATGATTAAGGGAGGGATTGAAATAAGTGTTCCTACGATTAACCGTATGGCATTTTACTTTCTCATACGAGAATTTTATAATGATGGATTGGAGTTGCTCACCTCTTGTATCAATCAAATCCAAAAAAATGATGTGGCGTTGAATTTTCTTGGACTTTTCTATTTTCGACTTGGGTTTTTAGATAAAGCGTTGGAGACTTTTCAAAAGCTGGCTCATATGAATACACCGTTGCAATCATGGGTATACTCGGTGGGTATTATTTATTATATGAATGAACAGTATCAAAAAGCGTTAGATACTTTGCTACCAATCAAAGAGAGTCAACAATCACGTGGGAACTACCTTCTATGCATAGGTAATTGTTACTACTATTTAAATGAGGATGAACATGCACTTCGGTATCTTATGCCCTATCTAGAAAAGCAACCGAAAAATGCCAAAATTACAAAGCGTGTTGCGTTACTGCTATATAATCTCCGTCGGTATCAGGAAGCAAAACCATATTTTGAGCGATTGAAGGGGACAGATGAGCAGGTTGAATACATGGATTTCAAATGGGCTGTGTTGTACTATTACACGAACAATCTGAAAAATGCTGCGATGAAATTAGTGGATATGCTAAATTTTGATCGAAGCATGATAACTACTATTGATAAAGATTTTGTATTTGGATTGTTGCTACAAGCCATTGAACATCGTCATTTTGATCGACACGTCTTTTATATCATTAAAGAGATGCTTCAGGAAGATGTAAGTGAAACCCGGCTTGAATTGGTGCGTAAAAAATCCAAAGTACTAAATGAGATGGAAGCGGAAAGTAGTGATCAGCTGCAACTTCGAGCATTTGTTAATATCCTTTTAGAGCAATATGCGCCTGCAGAAAAGGATTTGCTCCAATTAATTGAACGAGGACATCAGTCAGCAGATGTATTACAGGATCTCTGTAAAGTGTATTTTTATCAGGATAAACGAGCGGAGGGTATCAACCTGTTTGAACAATTGGATCGAGTGGATCAGTTGGAGGGTGAAATATATTTTCTGGTAGCGGAATCGTATTACGCACAAGATATGTATCAACAAGCTATTCACACTCTTGAAACTGCGCTGGAAAAAGAATATCAAACCCCTAATGTTTACAATCTTTTGGGATTTTGTTATTTTAGTTTAGAACGGTATGCCGAAGCCATTCGCGCTTATAAGCGTTTATTGGAATTGGATCCGGATGATGTAGATGCGATGAACGATTTGGGTATCGCCTATTCCAAGATGCAGCATTTTGAAGAAGCCGTTCAGCTCTTCAAAAACATTATTGCAAGGGAACCTGAGAATAAAGATGCCCATTACAATCTAAATCAGGTTTACCGACTGATCCTGGAAAAAGAGGCGGAGGATCATTACGAAAACTATATCGAACTTAGTAAATCCTGACTTTTTAAAACCAATTTTGCTCACACAGGGTGATCCACATGGAATTGGTCCTGAAATTATCTTAAAAGTCTTACCTACTACCCCGCGTCATCCCATTGTAATTCTTGGCTCATGGGATGTTCTAGAATATTATGCCAAGCAATGCTCACTTACAACACAACTAAATAGGATTACACGGATTAAGAGGAATAAAAGCTGGTTTTCTCTTGAACCCGGGTATTATTTAGTGGATCTTGCGTATACTGAAGTGATTCGACCAGGGCAGCTTGCCGCTGAAGCAGGGAAGCATGCGAAATCGTGCATTGATTATGCTATGAAGTTAATTCATAACCAACAGAGCAACATAGTAGTCACCGCCCCTGTGAATAAACAAGCAATTCGGTTCCATGAACCCAATTTTATTGGTCATACAGAATATCTAGCACAATGGGTTGGATTACACCCATCGGATGTAACGATGACGTTTTTAGCAGATGGTGTTCGGTTGTTTTTAGTCACTACCCATCATCCAGCCTCGGAGGTTCCCAATTTATTAACTCCACAGCGATTGGATCGAACAATCCATCATGCGTATGCTCTGACACAAATGCAAGCAGATTCTCGTCCACTTGCTATGATGTCTCTTAACCCTCATGCAGGGGAAGGCGGTGTTTTAGGAATGGAAGAAGAGCATTTGATTAAGCCAGCGGTGAACCGGGCACAACAGAATCATATTGCTATTGAAGGACCATTTCCGAATGATAGCTTGTGGCGGTCGTTTCCAGATAACCGATTCAGTGGATATATTGCATTAACCCATGATACAGGGTTGATTCCATTTAAAATGGTTTCCAAAGGACTCTGCGTAAATATCACATTAGGATTGCCGTTTGTTCGTGTGAGTGTCGATCATGGAACTGGATTTGATATTGCGGGTACAAATTCAGCAAATGCGTCAAGTTTGGGTTTTGTATTGGGATTTTCATATCTGCTTTAAAATAAGGTTGTAGTATGATCCGGTATTTGTTGATCCGGCATCCAGTGTTTTCTCTTGTCATGCCAGCCTGAAACCATTATCTTGTGAGCATCACTCATTGCAAATGAGCCACTTATGAATCCATTAAGAAAAATCATTCATTATTATGCGCTTCCGTTTCAGGATAAATCGTTAGAACGTGCGTATCTTGATCATGTGTTTGAATCCTCCCTTGTAAATATCCGTATTGGGATGATAGCTGCGCTGTTCGCTCTTGCAGCATTTATTCCCTTGGATTATCTCTTATTCCCACAATCTGCTACTACAGTTGTGTTAATCCGGTTGGTTTTCATTATTCCATTACAAATAAGCATTATTTTCGCTAGTTTTTTCCCCATTTTTAAGCGGATTTGGCATCCCTACATATTCATTCTTCTTATGGGGCAGGGACTTGCTCATATCCTTATGATGATGCTGGCGAATAGCTCGGAGCCCGGGCAAAGCCTATATTACGGAGGAGTATTAGCAGTTATTATCGCAGGACACGGGATTCTACGTCATCGGTCTGCGTATGCTAGTATGGTAGGTGGTTTAATCATTGTAACTTATATCCTTGCTTTGGTGATTACTCCTGCTATTACTCGTAATTCATTTCCAACCCTATTTATTAATACTGCTCTAGCACACATCGCATTTTTGGTTACGATTCATATTCTGGGTATGTTTATCAGTTTTTATATGGAGAAAACCTGGCGTTTATTATTTGTGAAGAATAAGCAGATCCAACAAAAAAATGAGCAACAGGAAAAAACAAACGCGGAACTACGTCGTGTAAATAAGGTTATGGTAGACAATCTGAAACTGGCTGAAGCAATTCAGAAACCCATTGGGGTATCCTTTGATGAAGCAGATCAACTACTTGTTGGTCTTGTTTATAAACCATATATGCATGTGAATGGGGACTTGTTTTTGGTTCGTCAGCTATCCCCGAACAAGATTCGAGTTTTTCTAGCCGACACCGTGGGGCATGGAGTACAAGCAGCGTTATTGTCCATGTTAGTGGTTCATGAGTACGAACGAATCTGTCCAATCTTTGACTACCCACGGGAAATCATTACGCAGCTGAATAATGCATTTATAGATCAGTTTAGCCATCTCACGCTAATTTTTACGTGTATTGTAATAGATTTGGATATTGAGAAGCAATTACTACGCTATTGTTCGGCTGGACATCCTGAACAATATTTATTTAAAGGATCTATTTTACATCGTCTTCCACCAACGGACAAGCTGGTTGGAATTACCGAAAGTTATGCTCCAAAAGAGGGAACAATCCGTTTGGAACCAGATTTTACGCTTGTATTATTTACGGATGGGTTATATGAACAGGAAGACGAGCAAGATGAACCATATGGCATTGATCGATTAGAATCCCTATTGGATCAGATAAGTCAGCTTGATTCAGAAGAAATAGCAGAGCAAATCTTGTTAGATATTTCTCACTTTAGGGGGCAGACAGTCCAAGCAGATGATATGACGTGTGCAGTGATTAAACCAACCGATTCTCTAAATCGACAATTATTAAGAGATTAGCATGGTTGGAGTAGTAGCTTGCTAGGCTACAATGCGTTTAAGTATAAGCATTGTTCATAAACCAGCATCCGAGTAGAAAAAAATGGTTGATTTTTTATGCAGATTCATTAGGCTATGAATAAGAGGGTTATGGATATGCAAAAAAAATCCTATGTACTTGACTTACGATCCGACTTGGATAAATGGGATGAAGTGGTAAATAAACTTTCGTCTTTGGAAACCCAGCTTCAATCGGAGGAGCATTTGCACCTCTCAAAAAAAATAATTGAAACCCGTACCAAACGGGATACTTTTGAAGAAAAACTTTCTGAGTTGGAACGGAAGCATGATGAAAAGTGGGAATATATGATTGATGAAGTGGAAGATGCAAAAAAAGAATTGCAATTTTCCCTTACTACCGCGATTAAAGAGCTTGCCTCAAAAAAAGATACCCTCCCCGGTGTATGATGAATGAATGATGGTGAGAGGGTTCGCTGAAATATTCCGTGAATTCAGCACGTATAATCCTTAACACGTGCATAAACTACGTACACAGTTTTTCTGATATTTGTTAGTAGATCATTGAGTGTTTATCTTAATGCATTCCGATTCATTCGTGATTTGGAGGATATATGAAGCCCATGACTAATCAGGAACGGGTACGCCGTTTATTCAATCATGAGGAAGCGGATCGGATTGCGATCACAGACCATCCATGGAGTGCGACGATTCAACGATGGGAACGTGAAGGCATGCCCAAAGGTAGTTCGGTTCAGGATTTTTTTGGACTGGATCCATTTGAACTAATTCAGGTAGATATTAGCCCGCGATATGCCAGTGAAGTAGTAGAAGAAACGGAAGAATACATCATCGAAAAGACAAGGTGGGGTGCGACATTAAAAAACTGGAAACATATGTCCTCTACACCGGAATTCTTGGATTTCACGGTAACCTCCCCTGATGCATGGTTAGAAACCAAAAAGCGCATGACCCCCGATCCCGATCGCATCCCCTGGGATTATTTAAAGCAGCATTATCCAGCATGGAGAGCCAAAGGAGCATGGATTGAAGCCTTGCTTTGGTTTGGTTTTGACGTAACGCATGCTTGGATGGTCGGAACAGAACGTATGCTTATGGCATTTGTTACAGACCCCGAATGGTGTGTGGATATGTTTAATCATTTTTTGGATATGGGAATTGCGTTGTTGGATCAGGTATGGGAAGCCGGATATACCTTTGATGGGGTTCATTGGCCGGATGATATTGGATATAAACACAATCAGTTTTTTTCGGTGGATACCTATCGTACGTTATTGAAACCGGTACAGAAGCGTGCGATTGAATGGGCGCACAAAAAAGGTGCCAAAGTGAGGCTTCATTCCTGTGGGGATATCCAACCGTTTATACCCGATTTTATCGATGCGGGAATCGATGGGTTAAATCCATTGGAAGTAAAGGCGGGTATTGATCCCCTTCATATAAAAGAAACCTATGGCGATACGCTGCTGTTGCATGGAGGGATAAATGCATTACTCTGGGATAATCCAGAAGCTATTGAGGTGGAGATGAATCGGTTGATCCCTCGTCTAAAAGAAAACGGAGGATACATTTTTTCCTCCGATCATTCCGTTCCTTCCAGTGTAAGTTTGAAAAATTTCCAAGCTATTGTAAACCTTGCAAAACGCCTGGGCTCCTATGCGTAGATGGAAAAGTTTTCTACATAGTTCGAATTAGTATTGATTTGATTGTTTTTTTAAGCTTAGTTGATGGTATTGTAAACCCGGGAATCCCTGGATATTCGGATCATATCAGTAGTTAAGTAACGACTACCAAACGCTCTTTTAACCTTTTTATTATATTAACGGGTATGAAAACGGTAGCAAATACCTACATTCTTGTTATTGATGACGATCCCCATCTGAAAGTTGCATTACTTGATTTGCTTGAAGATTCTGGTTTTTTGGGGAAACCTTTTTCAGATCCAGTTGTAGCGATGGAATACCTAGCGGAGCACCCTAATTGCCTGACCGTGATTTCTGACTTTCGAATGCGAACGATGGATGGGTTATCCGTTTTGAAACAGATAAAACAGGTGGACCCGGATCTCCCCGTGATTTTGATTTCTGGATTTGGTGATATGCAGGTGGTGATTGAAGCATTACGCGAGGGGGTTTATGATTTTATCGAAAAACCTTTTGAGAATGAATACCTGTTGGCTTCTGTCAATCGGGCTACCGAATATTATTTACTTCATCTTGAAAACAAACAGCTATTAAAAAAGATTACTGAACAGGAGTCACAATTACGTTATCAAGAAGAACAATTGTATCCAGGTAGTACAGA
>CAYPZJ010000033.1:0-21147 GCA_964414635.1 uncultured Spirochaetia bacterium | reverse complement strand
GTCAGAGCACCTTAGATCGGACTTGCATTTTCCGGTAGAATCGCAGGATCCCTGACCAAGGGTATATATTAAATCCCGTTCATCACACAGAATGAGTTTGCATTGGGAGGATATGGCCGCTTTTATAATGGAAAGACCATAGTGAATTACGTCTTCCAGGCAGTCATCTCTCCCCCATGCTTTTACTTCGAGTAAATCATTATCATGTGTAATTGAATACTGAATAGCCATATCTATATCATCCCTGTATTATCCAAAGTATTTTAACAATTGCTGATATGTAATATAATGCTAGACGGATTTTTTTGACAACCATGCTCGATTCAAGAATGAATTTCGAACTGATGAAAAGTACAATCACCCTAATTGGTTTTACCAAGTAATTAAAAGGGTGTCCGGTTTCGCCGCACGACACCCCAAAAAATCACGTGTTGGGAGTACAGGGATTTACATCACTTTGAGATACATGTTCGATGCAACGAAATTAATTCGGAATGCAATGAAGTTGTAAAATCCAAAAAGGATTGAAGGTTTGCTTGTGGAGTGGAAAATTTAGATTAACCTGCGTTTATGGACTGTTAAATGGATTCATATTTTTGCTTACCGCTTTCAGCTAGCCCTATACCAACGTTACCCAGCTAAGAAACAATAAAAATCCAGCTAAGAAGGACGAATCCTATCTGCATAATTCTATAGGATTGCTTCTTAAAAAGGGATAACGCTACAAAGCATGGATAGAAAAGAACAAAAACCAAAAAAAGGTTGACTTTTACAAAAAAAGTTCTATAATAAAAGATGTCTGAGTATGCACCTTGCATTCTTAATCAAAGTCGATAATCATTAATAGTCTGTTAAGGGGGAAACTATGAACGTTTCACCGCGCTTGTTTTGGTATATTACCATTTTATCAATCTTATCTATTACCATTTGGCTTGTAACTTGTGAATTGTCCAACAAATATGATCCTACGTTCTATGGGACATTTCACTTCAGTGCTCCGGAAGCCAGCATTAACAGCTCCTCCCAAACAAGTTCTACTACTTCAACGAAGCAGCTTTCAACCACTACCACTAGTAGTGATCCCGGATATTCATCCATCCCAACAACCAGCAGTTCGAGCTCAGCAACTACCACCACTTCCTCGGTACCAATGGTACCACCGGACGACGTAATGAATTTGATTGCAACTCCAGTTGCAGCAGGAAGAGCGATTACCCTGGCTTGGGATAATCCACCCGAAGATTCGTATTCCTATGTAGAAATTCGGTATGGTTTTTATGATTTTAGTTCTCCACCGTTACCCACGGAAGGCTATCTAGCAGATAAAATACGAAACGACGAAAACCCGAATAATTATTTCTCCCACGCAGGCTTACTCAATGGACAAGAATACAAGTATGCGGTATTTACAGTGAATGCAGAAGGAACCTATAGTACCGGATACGCGGTTTCCGCTATTCCGAAAGATGTTTTGCCTCCGGCGGAGGTTCAAAATTTAGTGATTACAGATACGGGAAATGGGGCGCTTACCTTAGAATGGGAAAATCCTACCGATTGGGATTTTGCTGGTGTACATATTCGTAAATCCACAACGGATTTCCCTGTGGATAATTCGGATGGAAGTGCGATTGATACAGGTGTGGGGAATGTGTGTGGGAAAGGGAATGGATGTATAGAATGGGATAGTGTCCAACCGGAATCGTTTACCGATAGCGTCACCAATGGTGATATTACGTATTATCGAGTGTATGCGTATGATTATGCTTGTAATTACTCATTAATCGGGGAGACCGTTTCAGGAGCCGCTCCATTACGTCCCGTTACCGAATTGCAGGCAATGGAAGGTGTTGAGCGGGTATATCTCAGTTGGAAGAATGTTGACTCCCAAACGTCTAAATTTTTATTGCGCTATAACAATGATCCAGAAGTGGAGATTCCCACTGAAACGGATGGATGGGCGGTCGAAACCGAAGCGTTTCCAGCCACTCCGGGGGAAGTTCCCGCTACGAACACAGCAGTGATGAACCATATGGATTCTTCTGGAAATCCGCTGTCAGTAGATCCAGTAGAGTATCATTACACGGTGTTTGCGGTATCGGCAGATGGGATTATTTCACCGGGATCATCCATTTCAATAAAGCTTCCTGCTGGGGTTACCAATGTATTTTTTGATGATTTTGAAGGAGCGGATTTCTGTACCACATGGGATACCCGTGACGATGATAACCGTGGCTATGATAATTGTTCAACGACGGGGTTGTATGAATTCTGGGGACCTATCAACGATGCGGGAATTGCCTATGAAGGTAATTACTGCGCCTTTTCCGCCGCTCTTCGTAATGAAACAGCGAATGATTGTGCAACAGCTATCGCCACCGGATGGACGGGAAGTTATCGTGAATGTAGCGATGCTTTCATGTCGGTGAATCTGGGAGATTTGACAGGGTATACCCGTGTGATTATCACGTTTATGTATGATACCTATAATCAGCATGCATGCAATGGTTGTTTTGAGGATAATTGTAGCCAACGATGGAGTGAATCCCAAATGTATGTTTCTATGGATGGAGGACCTCCAGATTGGGGGGTTGGATACTTCTTGGGAGGAAAAACCTATTATAGTTCGGGAGGATGGACGGGTTGGCTGCGGGAAACAATTGATTTAAGCCCCTATATTAGTTCCGAAACCTGGTTTGCCTTTCGATGGAAACCTCGTTGTGATGGGGGATGTGGATGTAATGATACTGCCAGTGGTGGATTGCGAATTGATAACGTCCGTGTGGATGCGTATTAATAAGATGAATATTTGAGGAGTATTTCTATGACAACAGAAAAGCATCGATTTCTATTTATCGGCTTGTTACTTTTAACGTTGCTATCTGTGATTATATCAGCGCTGTGTGCAGATGTCCCCGCACCCGAAGCAACGTTTGAATTGGACAAAGTAATTATTCAAACCAATTCAACGCAGCTTCCTGGAGATTCTAGTTCAACAAGCAGTTATATTAATCCATATGACACATCATCCGAAACCTCATCCAGCATAGAAAGCAGCTCAAGTGAATCATCCAGTTCAAATAGCTCATCAACAATGACCAGTGTCGATCCTGGATTGATGGATGTACGAAATTTTCATGTGTCGTTTGATCCACAATCCAGTGTAAATCATATCACCTGGACAATCCCGCCTACTTCTGAATATAAAGGGGCTATGGTACGAGTTGGTGTATTTCAATGGAATGACGAAATGGCTGCGTTTCCGGTGGACGAGTCGGATGGTACGCTAGTAGCAGATGTATCAGTAGATGATATACCGAACAATCGCACGCAATTTGCTGCTTCTGTTCCATGTCCACCCGAACCAGCAAATGCCTATTTCTTTGCTATTTTTGCATATGATGATTCCGGAATCTATACTTCAGGTGTATTTGAACGAGTTGTACCCCAGGATGTAATCCCCCCGAATGCGGTATTAGATCCTGGTGTGGTGTATAATTCGGGTGGTGATGAAATCCAATTGGGTTGGACCAATGCACCCGAAACGGTTCAAACACGGATTAAATATGCTACTGTTGATGGGTATCCCCAACAGGTTGGAGATGGATCCGGGGTTTCGGGGAATCCATTTGTTGATCCTACTACGACAGCACTTGTTGCTACCCCCACCAAAGGTCGAACGTACTATTTCAGCTTTTTTGCTGAAGATTGCCATGGCAATGTAGCAGAACCATCGTTTGGTGACGTAACCATTCCGCTTGATCCTCCTACGGATCTACTATTTTATCCTGGCGTAAATCAAATGTTTATATCGTGGACAACCTCGGCGGATGCCAATGAATACATTATTCGATACAATACCACCGGAACAAGTATTACAACTATCGAAGGTGGCTTTCCTGTTACTACCATCGAATTCCCCAATACACCAGGTATTGTACCAGGGGATCATAATTATATTGAACATGCATTGGATGTGGATGGGAATCCGTTAGAACCATTAAAAACCTATACATATGCAGTATTCGCGAAATCAAGCACCGGCGTCACATCGAACGCCCTACAAGGAAGTTATTACCTAAACGACACCATCGATCTCATCTATTATGATGATTTCGAGGGGGGGAAAATCTTCTGCCAGGCTGATACTTGGATGACGGAGGATCTATGGTTTACCGGTTCTGGAGATCACTACATTTTCTGGGGTCCTTATAATAATCCTCAAGGCGCTTTTGAGGGGAATTATTATGCTTTCTCTGGAAGTCAACGAAGTGATACCAACGATTGTGCTGTTGCCCGTACCTGGCGGTTGGGTAATTACTATGAAGAATACCAGCAGGCAATGATGTCCCACCTTGTCTCAGAAAATTTAACAATTTATTCTAAGGTTTATCTTGTTTGGCGGTATAACTTCTATACCGATCGTTCTGATAGCGGGTGTTGGCGCGATAGCGGATGGCACTGGCTTGGGGAACCGGAACTTTGGATAAATACAACGGGTAGTCACCCAACCCGGTCGGATACCGAAATCGATATTCAAATGACTTACTTGGATCAAGCCTGGACAGGTTGGAAAACCAAAGTCGTGGATCTAACCAATTATAGAACAAATGGACAAACCGCTTTCGGATTTTGTTGGGAGACCATCGGTGATAATAGCTGCAGCTATTATGATTACACCGGAGGGGGATGGCGAATTGATACTGTGAGTTTAATTGGAATACCATAAGGATGGGAGTAATACTATGAAAATTCAATCTATGAAAAGCTGGAGTATTGTTTTTGCCACCATCGCTTTTCTATTCATCCTCGCGGGAACGATATATAGTCAGGATGAGGGAGATGATTTCGATGATGTGTTTGCAGAGTTAGAAGAACCAGAAGAAGACACATCCGCACCAGAACCAGAAACAACCGAACCCCCATCCAGTTCATCTCCTGCCAGTAAACCAAAAGAAGAAGAACCGGAAGAAGAAAGCAGTGATGATGAAGTCACATTAGCTGCACTTGAAGCAGGTGAAATGGAAATAGAGGAAGTTGAAGAAACGGAAGCAGACGATTCCGAACGGAAAGCCCCACCTAGCCCGTTTGGTGAGACAAAATCTAGTTATAAATTTACAGATATGTTATTTCGATTAGGAGCGGGGGGAATTGCGCCTACTGATGGGGTTTACAACGATATATTCGGTTGGTCCCCTGCGTTTCAATTGGAATTTCATACCTTATATACTCCGGTTGGGAATGCCTATGTGGGAATCAAATTTTACAATCAGAACAATGATGATCCCTTAATTAATCCAGTTATTCTAGAAGATGGAAAACCGGTAGATTATCTGGTTTATAAAGCCAATGTAATCCGTACCACGTTTCAAGCCAGTTTAGGATGGAATATGTTACGGGAAATTGTAACCTTTTCCAATTCTACATTGGATTTTAGTTTGGGTTTATTTTTAGGATTTGGAATGACGGTTGGATTTGTTCAAGATCGATATAATGTTGTAATCGATGACTACCTTACCCAAACCTCCCGTAATCTTACGCGAGACTCCGATCCGTTCGTCCCGTTAGGGTTTGAAGGGAGTATTGGTATCCAAGCGGAAATTTGGAAAGGATTGGGCGCATTTGTGGAATTCACCTATGGTTTGAATGGTGGCGGCAAGAGTAATACTAATTTTGATGGGTTTTATATCCGAGGTGGGGTCAGTTACTGTTTGCATTCCGCTATTCGGTATAAAAGCAAGAAAAATGAATGACTTGTGTTCCGGCATAAGGAGCGGTTATGAGGCATATAAAAAATACCTATATAATTTGGAGTATAATCCTATTGGGGTTGGCAACAGGATTTGCCTGTGCGTTGGCACCTAGTTCCGAGGATGGTTTTATCAACAATCTGATTATCTATACCCAAACAGTGGTCATCACACAGGAAGCTACAACATCGGAACCTACGCAAACCACAACAACGCAAACAAATTCTTCGTTAGAATCAAGTGACAGCATCTCTTCCACAATGCCAACGGATTCAACAGAAACTTCATCTACCATGAGTGTCATACCTGGTGTACCTCCCAGTTCACCAACCACATTTGAAGCAACGGGATTGGATATCGGGGAAGCCATTTTATTAACATGGGATCTCCCTTTGAATTCCACGGCATCACGTTTGGAACTCCGAGTTTCAGCCCTGGCATTTAGTGAACCTCCCGATCCATCCGAAGGTTCGTTGCTCACTACCATCAATTTAGCTGATTCAGCAGTGGATTCATTCACACACCTTGGAGTAACCAATGGTAACACGTTATATTATGCCATTTTTTTAGTGGATGAGCTGAATCAGTATAGTGAAGGTCTATCCACTTCGATGATACCATGGGATTATCAACCACCAGCATCTGTATCAAACCTACAGGTAGATGATACAACAGCAGGTACGATTGAACTATCCTGGACAAATCCACCGGATGAGGATTTCGCAGGAGTATGTATCCGACGTTCCACAAATACTTATCCAAACAGTATTACTGATGGATCAGCCGTTGCAACCGGAACTGGTAATGGTTGTGGAGAAAGTAATGGCTGTATCGCAGGGACAGCAAACGAAACACAGAGTTTTGCTGACGCTGTGAATAATGGAACCTACTATTATTATACTGTTTTTTCCTACGATGATGATTGCAATTATACAACAAGTAAGGCTTCCATTGCAGGTGCTGCCCCACTTGAACCCATTTACAACCTCCAAGTGTTCCCTGGTGAAGAGCGTTTGTTTCTACGGTGGCTAAACGCCGATTCCAATACCGATCGGTTTCATATTCGATATAACACAGATCCTAGTACACCCATCCAAACAAACACAGATGGTTTTCCCGTCACTACGGTTGAAAATCCAACCGAGCCCGGTTATGTAGAAGATTATTTAACCATGATTGAACACCATACCGATACTTCGGGTAACCCACTGGAAGCATCACCTACGGAATATCAGTATGCTGTATTTGCGGTTTCTGCTGATGGGATCATGTCTTCCCCGGTTACCATCGTGGGAAGCATCCCCGCTACAATCTCAACGTTAGTGAGTGATGGGTTTGAGGGAGCCGGTTTTTGCTCCACATGGGATGTGAAAGATCATGATGGGCGTGGTTCTGCTAATTGTAGTGATTATAATATGTATGAGTTTTGGGGACCTGTTGAGACTACCGATCGAGCATTTGAGGGGAACTATGCAGCATTCTCCGCAGCGTTGCGGTATTCTTCCAATGATTGTGCTGCTGCATATGCCACTGGTTGGACGACCTACACGCGGGAATGCAGCAATACGATGATGGCTCAAAGTTTGGGTGATTTAACAGGATACGATCGGATTTTCCTGGCGTTTCGGTATAATGTATATACACACAATAATTGTGATGGTTGTTTTGAAAGTTCGTGCGGACAATGGTGGCATGGTGGACGCGTGTATATCTCCATGGGAGGTGGTCCACCCGATGGTGATGAGTATCGTTTATCCAATAAAGACTATTATTCCATGGGCAGCTGGTCAAACTGGCGGTTGGAGGTTGTGGATATAAGCGCTTATAAAAGCTTGGATACATGGTTTGGATTTCAATGGTGGACACGCTGTGATGGTGATTGTAATTGTGATGATTATTCTTATAGTGGGTTTTATATCGATACCGTGCAGGTGTATGCTTATTGATAAGCGTCGTTAGGAATGTTTCTGGTTATGAGACGAGGTAAAGAACTATGAATAGTAAAACGCAGGCAATTCTCTGGTTATTGGTGATAGTCGGCTTTATTTTGGGTACCACCTTGGTATGTGTGGATGTTCCTGAACCACAAGCCAATTTCGAATTAATAAAGCAAAGCAGTTTTCAACTCCCTACAATTCCGACAACCACAGGGGAAACCACATCAACAACTGAAACCAGCATACAGGCGACAAGTTCGACCACCACCACCACCAGTTCTACAATAATTACCACCACCACCGATAGTACCGGAACAACCAGCAATACTGAAAGTACAAGTAGTACCGGAAGTACATTGGATCCTCCCCCTGTTACGAATCCAACAATTTCATTTAATATTCTAAACGAAAGCACAAAGATTACGTGGGAAAACCCATCCTATGAATCTTATGCGGGTGTGTTAATCCGCATGAATGTTTATTATAGCAACGATTCCGACGGACATGCACCTTCCGCACCTACAGAAGGAAGTTTGGTAGCGGATGTAGGAAAAATGGAATCACCAAATAATCGGACCAGTCAATCCACATTCCTACCCTGTCCACCAGAACGTGAACTGCGATATTTTTATTCTTTGTTTACCTATAACGAATGGGGCTACTATTCGCCCCCTGTTTCCGTTTCAATCATTCCAAAGGATATACTTCCACCTGAACCGATTTCCAATGCCAGCGTCGTATATGATTCGGCATCGGATGTAATCCATACCTATTGGCAAAATCCACCGGTTGATTTAGAACGTGCGATCGTCCGCTACAGTACTTCGGATTACCCGCTTACGTCCACTTCTGGATCAAGCCTAACGAATAGCCCGTATCTTTCAGGAGAAGAGTCGGATTCCTTAACATCTCCCAGTAAAGGGCAGGTGTATTACTTTTCTTTCTTTGCAGAAGATTGTTTTGGCAATATATCGGACCCCGTATTTGCAGAAGTTGATACACCTCCAACACCTCCATCAAACCTCATGTTGTATCCGGGAGTGGAGCGAATCTTTATCTTTTGGGTTGCAGCATCGGGTGCGTCGGAATATGTGCTCCGTTACAATACAACAGGGGATGCAATCACATCGATAACGGATGGCGATCCGGTACGAACGGTGGAGAATCCACTTTGTCCAGGTGTTTTTCCGGTGATTCCAGAAGATCAAAACATCGTAGAGCATCGAACGGATAGTGCAGGTAATCCCTTAGCAACCGATATAACCTATTATTATGCAATCTTTACGATATCTGCTTCGGGGGTTGCTTCTGACCCGCTTACCGGATCAATCGAATTGTCTGCCACTGTCGAGGAGTTGTTTTATGATGGGTTTGAAGGAACCCATGATTTCTGTTCCACCTGGGATGCGCGGGATTTATACAAACCTGCTTCCGATTCCTATGTATTTTGGGGACCCTATAATAATCCCAATAGTGCGTTTGAAGGAAGCTACTATGCCTTTTCAGGTACCTTTATTAGTGGAACCAATGATTGTGCAACTGCGAATGGCTGGAATAATGGGCATAAGTATCAAGAATACCAACATGCGATGCTTTCCTATAATATATCCGAAAATTTGACCACCTATTCGAGAGTGTATGTAGTATGGCGCGCTAACTATTATACGGATCAATCGACATCCGGTTGTTGGATGGATAGTGGGAATAATTGGCTTGCTGTCCCGGAAATGTGGGTGGATACCACCGGGAGCTATCCAGAACGGGATGATACCGAACTAGATATTCAATACACCCTGTTGGATCAAACCTGGACCGGATGGCATACAAAGATAACCGAACTAACTAATTACCGTACCGATGGTCAAACTGCTTTTGGGTTTAATTGGTGGACTCGTGGGGATAACAGTTGTTCCGATGGTGGAGACACGACCACGGGGGGTTGGATGCTCGATACCATTCATGTTATAGCTATTCCGTAAATTTTAATCCCATTATTGCCTATCATAACCGAGTTACTGCGCCTTATCTAAATACCCGCATACACCCAAATACGTGTTAATTTTTTGTGGATAGAATGAGTTAGCCAAAAAAAAAAGAGGATTGTATCTTCAACTTCTTTTTATTACGCTTATTACCTCGATTAAAAGGAGCGTAGTAACATGCAATTGGATATCTTTCATTTGATATTATTACTTATAGGATTATTATTGGGGGCTCTACTCGGTATGCTCATCCAATATTTCCGGTATAAAGCGAAAGAAGGAAGTCAAACCATTTCCATAAATAACCAACTGACTGCGTCCGAGGAACGGAATAAACATGCGCAATCCCAAATCGAACAGCTGAGTACAGAAACCGAAAAACTAGAGCAGGAAGTACGGGGACATATTGAGGAAAAAATCGTCTTACGTCAGCAAGTTTCAAGCCTCACCACAAAAAATGAAGAACAAATGAAACAATATGAGGACAAATTGAAACTCATTGAGGATGCGAAAACCAAACTTTTGGATTCATTTAAAGCCCTCTCCAAAGAAGCATTGGATCAAAATTCAAAATCGTTTGTAGACCATGCCCAGTTGGTGTTTGATAAATTCCAACATGATACGCTCCATAAAATGGAAAAACAGGAAAAAACGGTTTCAGACCTAATTAAACCCTTATCCGAAAGCTTATTAAAATATGATAAGCAAGTTATCGATCTGGAAAAAACCCGACAAACCGCATACGAACTCTTATCTACCCAAGTAAAACAATTGACAGAATCCCAGCTGAAACTAAAAGAAGAAACGGGGCGATTGGTAAAAGCATTACGAGAACCACAAGTACGGGGACGCTATGGAGAAACGACGTTAAAACGTACAGTGGAACTTGCCGGAATGGTGGAATATTGTGATTTCGAATTACAAACTACCGTAGAGGGGGATACCGGTACAAAGCTCCGACCCGATATGGTTATTCGCCTTCCCAATGACCGGGTCGTACTTGTGGATTCAAAAGTTCCTCTGAAAGCCTATTTAGATATGTTGGAAGAAGAATCGGAAGACCGAGCAAAATTGAAGCTGGAAGAGCATGCAAATCAAGTCCAACAACATATGAACAATCTCTCAAAAAAGGATTACTGGAGCGGGTTTGAGGGATCTGCGGAATTTGTTATTCTGTTTATTCCTCATGATGGTATTCTCTCAGCTGCACTTCAGGTACGACATGAATTGTTGGAACATGGTATCGAGAAACGAGTGATCCTCTCTACTCCTTCTACCTTGATTGCGCTACTGCGTGCGATTGCTTATGGATGGCGACAGGAACAGCTGACCGAGCATGCTATGCAAATCTCACGGATCGGAAAAAAATTGTATGATCGTTTAGTAGTCTCGACCGAGCATCTAGAACGACTAGGTAAATCTATTGGACGAGCCGTCAAAGATTATAATCAGTATGTGGGATCGGTAGAAAGTCGAGTATTGTCAACCATGCGGGAGTTTAAAGAATTTGGAATCAGTTCAAAGAAAGATCTATCCGTAGTGGAGCCTATCGATGCTACCGTACGAGAATTAACGATAAAATCATCCGAATCGGAAACATAACGATGAAAACAGGTTACGCAATAGCACATCGGTTTATTCCAGCGTTGAATTAATAATTTCTTGAACGGTATCTGCATGCATTGAGATACCGGGTAGAGTATGCCAGGATCCTCCAATATTGTTCTGACTTATCGAATTTTCAATATGAATAGTCCCATCATGGTTGTTACTCACAAAGAAAATCGCAGCTCCATACGCATTGACTTTATTATATTCAAACAGACTTCCATAAATGGATAGCGTCATCGTATTCCCATCATTATAGATCGCACCCCCACTTCCTCCTCCCGGTGTTCCGTCCTGAGCAGGATTCCCTCCATTCCCGATAGCCTGATTATAACTGAACATCGAATTAATAATAGTCCAATTTACACCGATACTACTTAATGCTCCGCCGTTGGAACCGACATTCCCCAAACCATCCGCACCTCCAAACGTGCTTTGTACAATATACACCGGTTGATTCTCATATTGACTGAATACTCGAATGGCACCACCCCCAACATCGGGTCCCGTGGACTGGCATACATTATTGAAAAATCGGCATTGTACAACTTTAAATCGACCTCCCCGTACCCAAATCGCGCCTCCTCCTTCATATTCATGCTCATTACGAGCATTCCCATTGATAAATGTTAAATTCTGTACCGTTAATCGAGGATGATCCTGATTTTGGCAATGGGGTGTTGTCCAATGCTGGTTTTTGTCACAGGTGTTCATATATAAAATCCGAGAGGTTCCTCCACCGCTTAGTGTAACCAACCCTCCCCCATCAATAACAATATCCGGGTCCGCATCGTTAAACACTTTCGCAGGTTGGTCTAAAGTGATAATTACGGGATCGGCTCCGCAATCAAAGGTAATCGTTCCACCCTGTGCAACCGCATCAATAAACGCATCAGCAGTACAGCTTTCTGGCGTACCTGATCCAATGATATGATCTGGATTTGAACTATTCTCAAGAGCAGCTTCCGCAGGAATGATCCACTCTCCATCAGGATTCCCTGCAGCAGGACCTGTCTCGGGGTTGTCAATCGTGGGGTGGGTATCCAAGGTATCGGGTTCATCCTGGCAGCTTATTCCTGCCCAGAAAAATACAATGCATATTATATAACATAGTAGATACCGCCAGATCATAGGCTTCCTCCTTGTATCCCAAAACAGTTGTATTATTGAAATAGAGCGACATTACCAGAAATACATTCGGAAATTCCTAGCATGCCATATCCATTCGCGTATGGATGATATAAAAGTAGTACGGTCTTGGATTCTTGTCAATAAGTTACCTGCTCTATGATCATCCCTACTTGCAATGCAATGGTAAGTTCTGCAAACTCAACCTAATCCATCTTAATGGATGGTAAAGTTTTTAGAAAGGGTATATGCTGTATTAAGGAACGTGTTTTCACTTGTAGATAAAAAAATAACTCAACCAAGGAATAAACGATGAGCCATAAATCAAATCAGGTTAGGGATCCCATATGTATTGAACAAGATAGTCTTGGAGAATTGGAGGTTCCAGCAGATTGCTATTACGGGGCACAAACCGAACGTGCCCGACGAAATTTTCCAATTGGAACGGAACAATTCCCACGTTCTTTTATCGATGCCTATGCACGAATTAAACGTGCGGCTGCTCGAGTGAATGCTGACTTAGGACTGCTGGATCCAATTATTGCAGATGCGATATCCCATGCTGCTACCGATTGCTTACAAGGAAAGCTAGAAAATCAGTTTCCATTAGTCATTTGGCAAACAGGAAGTGGAACCCAATTCAATATGAATATGAATGAAGTATTAGCAAATCGAGGATCCACTTGGTTGAAGAATCAGTCCAAGAAACCTTATTCCATTCATCCAAACGATCATGTTAATAAAGGTCAATCATCTAACGATACTTTTCCAACAGCTATGCATCTTGTAGTATTAGAATCAATGCAAAAACAGCTTATTCCTGCATTGAAAAAGATGGAACAAGTATTGCGGCAAAAATCAGATGAATATGCATCAATAAATAAAGTGGGACGAACCCACCTAATGGATGCAACACCCCTATCACTTGGGCAAGTATTTGCTGGGTATATGACCCAAATCCAGCTTGGGAATAACCGATTAGCTGCTCCAATGAATCGGCTTGCAATCCTTCCTATAGGTGGAACAGCGGTAGGAACTGGATTAAATACTCACGCAGAATATGCAATGCGTATGTGTCGCATCTTGGCAAAAGAAACGGGTTTTCCTTTCACACCCGCCGAACATAAATTGGAAGGAATAGCCAGTCACGATACCTTTGTGGAACTGCATGGAGTTTTAAAAACCATAGCAGCATCTCTTATAAAAATTGCGAATGATATTCGGTGGTTGGGAAGTGGTCCTCGATGCGGTATTGGTGAACTCCAATTACCCGTAAATGAACCTGGTAGCTCCATAATGCCCGGTAAAGTTAATCCTACCCAAGCAGAAGCATTACTAATGGTATGTATGCAGGTAATGGGGAATGATGTGGCGATAAATTGGGGTGGAAGCAGCGGCAATTTTGAATTAAATGTTTGCAAACCTCTAATTCTATATAATACGCTACAATCCATTCGATTGCTAGCGGATGGTATTGACAGTTTTACCATTCGATGTGTTCATGGAATTAAACCGAATCATGAAAAAATACATACCTATATGGAAAACACTCTCATGTTAGTAACAGCCCTCTCACCCCATATTGGGTATGATAAATCAGCACAGATAGCTACCCTAGCGTTTAAAAAGGGAATTACACTGCGAGAAGCCGCTATATCTACGGGATATGTTACAAAAGAACAATTTGACACGTATGTCCACCCAGAAACAATGATCAACCCGCATCTTGAATAAGATCCGACTGATGATCCCTATTCCTTGCTTTATGATATTCAAATAAAGCTCTTAAGGTTATTCTAAATGAATGTTTAAGGATAAGCGTTAGAATATGACTTGATTATATATACAGCAGCTTCATCCCCTGCTGAACAATATAGTAAACCAGATAAATAAAAAATGTTAGAATCAGCGTATAGAAAAGCTGAAGTGGAAGTGCTAAGCGATGATCCAAATTGGGGCGAAGAAACAGGGAGCCAATAAGAAACAGTAAAGGAAACAAGATATATGCCCAGCGTTCTCCAAAAAGCATGTTCTGCTTTAATAAGAAAATATCTGGCAAAACATTCTCGGTTTTTGCTCGGCTAAAAGAATCCAATCCGGAATCAGTTTTCCAACGGGGGTAATAGCGTAGAATGAGATTAAAATCTTTAATAATCTCCAAATCCATTCCAAATTGAATCCGTCCTTGTTTTCCTTCTTCATTCGATTCAGTACGAGAAATATGATAGATGATTTCAAAATCAATTCCATAACTATCCCAGCGTCCTGTATCCACAAATAAAACACCCCGATTAAAATCCGGATGAAGCAGATACACATGCTTAAATACCGTTTCATTCTCGTTAGAAAACACATCTTGCATATAAACCAGAACATCCTCATACTCTTTTGGTTGGGATGTACTGGTGAACATAATAGATAAAGATTCCGCGTACCAGACAAATCCTTGTTCATGTTTGTAATGGGAATCACCACGAACATCATTCGTGGAAACTTGTTTTATTTTTTTATAATAGGAATCTGCTAGCTGTTCGAAATGGGTCACGGACGGATAGAATAAGGAAAGCTCCTTGTAATATTGATATAAATAGGTTGGTTCAACCAAGACATCGGTATATGGTTCATACAACACTTTCAAATCAGCAAGGGGGATATCTCCTTCGATATCGTGCAAACCCTGAATTTTTTGAATCTTAGCGTAAAAATAACGCGCAAGCTCCATTTCTTCAGCATACGATGCAAATACCTCCGCTGCTTCCACATACCGCCCACGGTAATAATCGATGTATGCTTCACGAAGCGCATCATGTTTAAAAATAGTGGAAGCAAATTTAAACTCCGTGTAGATGGAATTACGAATTTCCAACCAAAGCTGATGTAATACCACACTACTCCGTAAGGATTCAGGAGTAGAGTACAATATGCGCTGTTCTGCTTTCTCAAAATCCCCCGTTTGATAATTGGTGGTGAGTTCATTTAAAAATTCCCGGTCACTCGAACCAATTGAAATAGAATCGGGAATCATAGCGGTTAGTGATGGATTATGTAATTGCTTATGGTAGGAATCAGTATATGTTCCAGGGATCCAACCAATTTTCAATAGAAAACCTAGTCCTCCAACAAGAATAAACACGAATAATAGTAAGACCCCTCGATTCATACGTGCCTGAAACACGGATGAATAATCGGTTTTTCCAAGACTCCACACATAATTTATAGACAATAGTGCAATTACAAAGGCGATGGGAATGTTGTTTAATATATGACTTATTACAATATATACGGTGGAATAAGAAAGATCGAGCAACGGTTCTAACGTCTTTCCCATATCAAAAAACTGGTCTAAAACAATACATACCAATAATACCGCCGCAAAAATAAATACAAATCGAATGAGAAAACGTAACCATGTCATGCCGATTCCACCTTCGATTCCGAATACTGTTGCCGTTTACGCACAAGCTGAATTCCAAATAAACATGCTCCTCCAATCACAGCTAATGCAAGTACCATTATGAGGTATTCGTATAAACTATCTAACAAAGTATTGGGAGCTGCCATACGAATCGTTTCGGCTATCCGCAACCCTATCATATTGATAATAAACAAGCCTATAAGGTAGATTGTACTTGTGGTTAAGAGATCTAATAATCGAATTCGTGTAAGGGTTGTAATATACCCCAAAGTAAACCCAAATAGGATCAGTACTCCATAGAGTAGGATAATCCATAAAACAGAATCCACCCCAAAACTTTGATTTAATAAATTGGGGAAAAAAATGGGGTGCAACACAAAAGGTGTAAAAATTTTGGTTTTGGGGATTTCCCAGATGGGACGAGCTTGGTTAAATCCATAAGGGGTTTCAAACAACGTATGTTCAAGATAGATACTGTATTGATTGGGATTCAACCGAGTGGCAACCAATCCTTCACGATAAATTCCAAATCCAAGTGGCTGGTAACCCGTTTCATCGAATGGGAAAAATTTTAAATACACTACATCCCGAAGTAAAATTTGATTGGGATCCTGATTATCAAGCGTTCGATAATACAAGAAAGCATGATCCCCCAACAATAAATGGTTTTGCTTGAGCCCTTCAAGAGAAATTGGGAGTTCCGCACTACATTGTACCCCATTGTAGGGACGAACAGCACTGAATAAAACCCCAAAAAGAAGTACAAGAACCAATCCGACTAAACCAAGTTTCCAAAGTATTCCCCATGACCATTGTTGTAAAATTCGCATTGAGATCCCACTGGATATTGCTGCTGCTATCAAAGAAATCAACGTGATAACTACAATATTCGGTAACCAAGCGTAATTCACGAAATACGCAACAAACTCAAAATCATCGATGGGAATATATGAATTATCCACGAATGTATGGAGTAATTGGGCAAAATTAACTGCTAGAATAAAACCGGAAACGAAGAAAAAGGTAAGAAAAAAAGTAATCAGAAACCCAAAAAGTAATCGTTTCATGTACTGTACATTCTTTATCTACACTATGCGCATAATACTGTTTGTGTTTAAGGGTGGCAGGCATCCCCGCATAATACTCCCTCAAACCAGTCAAACACATTTTTGGTGAAATAACTTCGGGATCGTCTAGTATGTGGTTAGCTGGACGAACTTGCATAGCAAGATAAGAAAATTACTCAAAAAAGCAAATTTCAGAAAGCAAAACATAACCTATTAGTAACTCCAATGCAACATACCCGTTTGATCCATAACCACCATACTGCTTATGACAATGGCAAGCACGACGTATGGATACCAGCCAAACGTACCGCGTTGTATCTGCTGCCGAAACTGATGTCTATTTGAAATAACCTGCCCGACCTGTAGTAAAAGAATAGGAAACAACATGGTATGAAAACGGGGTGTCGTTACGATCACATTAGCAATAATCCAGGATAAACCAACCATAACCTGGGGAACATACCAGCGTGGTTCCCTCCAATATCCAGCCCAATGTAACAATATCAGAAGCAAAATAAAAAGAGGGATGAGGGTTAACCCATATTTAATCCAAGGACGAAGGGATAATTCCCATGGCGTATACCCATAAACATGGAGCAAAATTTTAAAATCTCGGTACGCAAGCAACCAATAGAAATACGGTTTGACCACGACCCGCACCAGGATATCGCGGGGATGGGTATGAATATAACGCCAGGTATCCTCCCAGAAGTGATACCCTTTTTCCAATTCGGCTTGGGGAGAAGAAACCGGTGCAAAATATCGCTGCATCAGTTGAAATTCAGCTGGAGTAAGAGGAATTTCTGGGTAGGTAAGGGGGAAATCGGTACCTAAAGAATATGGATTATACCCCGCATAAAAAGCAGAATACAGCGTGGTAGAAAGAAGTGGTTTTCCAAAAAGAATGGTGTTACGAATAACCCAAGGACTCAGCGCGATCAATACAGGTATGAGAACAAAAAGTGCTCGTCGGAGATAGGATCGTAACGAAAGAGGACGAAAAACACAAATAAATGTAGCAATAGGAAGCAAAAAAAGGAATGCTTCACTTCGTGTGAGACAGGCAATGGCGAAAAATACACCTAAAAGTAAAAACGCCCGAGCTTGCCATGTCTGAACCACGCGCATCCATGCCCACACAATGAGTAGGATAATAACCAAAAAAAATCCTTCCGCCATAATCTTATAGGATAGCACTACCAACGGCGGATAGATTCCATAAAAACCAGTGATGCCCCATTGTACAGGAATCGAGCAAAATTGGGTACTCAAACGCCATAAAAGCCAACCACCAAATCCAGCCCAGGCAATCTGCCAAATCATGATACCATCTAAATAGGGAAAGCCTGTTCCTACACTGAAAAGCACTGCTGGAGCAAGAAACAGCGGATATCCGGGTAAGCGATATGCATATCCCAAATCATGCACGTACGTTCCCTGGGTGAACCAATTAATAGTAAGAGATAGATAGTCAATCTCATCCGCACCTAATAACCGATCGGAAGCTACTCCTCCCGCCATCCATATAAAACAGCGGATAATCACTGGAAATACTAATGCAACACTCCCTAAAACCATAGGGGATTTTATATATTTTGGAATAACCGATCGTATGTATTTGAAAGCCAATCGTAGCTACTCCTGAAACGCCGGACAGCGATATAGGTAGTATTTATTTGTCGCACTAGCGGGGGTTCGATCGGAATACAATAAGGTGCAATCCCGATGCAGATCTGATTTACTCACGTTAAAATCCATGCGGGGCATATTTATTAAAAATTCTTTACACGTAATGATATATCGAATATTATGATAAGTCATATAATCCTTAATAGCAGACCAGTCTGCAAGTGGAAATATATAAAAGGTATGATCCAACATATATGTCATAACTTCGGGTTGTGATGATAGAAAAGATGCTCTATCGGGTATCATTCGATCACACACATCCATAAACGCTTGGATGCGCTCTTTATTCTCATGTTCCAATTCGATTCGAGGAAAAATATACATCATTGACCACCCTGCAAATCCCAACCACATCACTGCTGCAAGAATATATGGAACGCTTTTCCACTTAATATAATACAATGCCCAACCTAATCCAAAAGCAGCCAAGACTCCCAAAACAAGATAGATCGAAAACATATATCGCGGAATGAATAATACACCTAAAAAGAAATGAGCTGGAATATAAAACCAAAGTAAAAGAATGAGAGTAGGTGGACGATAGAATAGTAATCCAATAAGTAGGGAAAAAAAGAATAGAACAAGGATAAAAGGGGGAGTAAAATCTAAAAAGAAATCTATATAGTTATCTACATTAAACCATATCAGCTGTCCAGTAAAATAGGGATCATCCAAATATGCTTGCATTAACGAAAAAGAAGGTTTCTCAGAAAATGCCTTATGCATCGTATGTTCCTCATTCAATGTAAGGAGCCGATCAAAGGCTTTACCCTCATATAGTTTGTCTAACACGCGATTTTTTGCAATCGAATGGGTAATATAGTCTTTCCCGGACAACGTCCATACACCCAGGTTAATCCGTAGGTATAACACATAGGTTCCATATATAACCACAAATATAAGTAGATAAATCCCTAACAATCGCCACCATCGGCGTTTTCCTTTACATAAAATTAATGGAATGAATAATACCGCCCATACCAATGCTTCGATCCGAATAAGTGCTGCTATAGCAAGTAGGATGCTCATAGCACACAAATAGGCCCAGGGATGTTTTGGATCTTCTGTTTCTTGATCAAGCCATTTTGGAGAAAGGGATTCATAAAATCGGATCGTGAAATAACAACCGGTTAAAAATACACAAAGATAAATATACTCCGAATTGGAATTGAAAAACGGCGTATCGTAGGCATAATATGGGTAACTGGATATCCAAATTGCTGCAAGTAAACCAACAAAGGTATTATGAGTTAATCGTTTTACAATATAGAATAACGGAAAAACCACGATCGATCCCGCAAGAATATTCATCCATTGAAACCCCCATTCAACCGAATGGGTGACTAGACTAAACAACGCTATTACAAAAGCGGTTCCTGGAGGGAAATGAAAGAACAAATGCCACCCATTATAGGGTGCCGTATACCCCTTCAACAATCCCTCGGCTTCACGGATATATATTGCTTCATCGGGTACAAATACTGTATGATTATAATAGACTAGCGTACGAAGTAACAGGGTTCCCAGAAAAACAAAAAAAAGAAATATTTCATCCAGTGTTATCCATGAACCCAATCGAATCGGATGATACGTGGGATTTGAAAAACGAGTTACTATGTTTTGGAAGGTCGTATTCTTCACGGGGTGGGGTGACACTTATTCGTGCCTTATTTTGTTCACTTATTTATTTGTCTACATCGCTATAAACGGATAAGTTAGCGCTTGGTTAAATACTCATTACAAACCCAATGCTAACCGCATGTACCTGGGAAACAAATCGTACATTTGTTATCATAATTCGAGTAATATTCATACGCCGCTGTAGCAGCATAAATACTACAATTTGCAGTTAAGCACGCGACAATTTGAACATATTTCCAAGTTTTCCCGTTTGCAAAATCAGGTCCTGCCCCATCATATGTCGTTTCTTGTATACCAAAAGCGACGTCTCCCGTAGATTGAAAGGGATCATCGTTTGGCGGACGTGTAGTTCCGTAGTACACTTGGTAGGAATAAACGGAAAAACTATCAAAGAATTCTTGAGCTTCAGAACTATCCACTGTAATATCTTCCCAATTACCCCATTCAATTTCGTATCCGTTTACACAACACACTTCGGTGCCCCCGCACCCTCCAGAAGCAGGTTCTGGAAATCCACCTAAACAACCTGTTTTCTTTGAAAGGGTAATATCTGTATAGAGGGGGCTTTCCCCATCAATAGGATAATCGGGGGTAATGGCTTCGATACGAAAAATAATATCGTTTCCACAAAGTGGCACTAAATCTACAGCAGCGGATAATTCATATTTTTGCTTATCCTGTTCAATTGGTTGATTTTCATCTTTGGTGCCAGGTGTAAGCAGTAGCAATTGTTCCTCATCAAATCCGGCGTATATGTTATAATACACTTTTTCGGGTTCTGGATCATACAAATCGATCCATTCTAAAGCGATTCCACCACTTATATCGGCATTCTTTTCTGGTGCAGTAATCTCTGGTCCTTCTGTTGGTCGATCGGGGTGAATAAATGTAGTACTGGGTTGTAATGGGAGATCAATTTCATCCACGATACAT
>CAYPZJ010000032.1:0-21431 GCA_964414635.1 uncultured Spirochaetia bacterium | reverse complement strand
GTCTTTTCATATTTCATTGGAACTTCAAAGAATGTTTTCTCCCGCGCAATTTCATTATTAATCGTACTCAGGAATTCTTGAAGATTTATTTCTGTTGGATTCAAAACCGAGAAAATCGTTTTCCCTCCAATTTTGGACGAGTGCAGATGGAAAAAATCTAAAAATCGCTGATTATACGTATTAATCTGAAATCGGGCATCGGTTTCTACCAACATCATTGCTTCATAAGAAAAAGACGATGCGGATTCCCTGGATTCGCCATGATGAGCAATACTATATTGCTTTTTTATTCGCAAGAGATGATTAATCCGAGCAATTAGAGTGTATTCATTAAATGGACGAACCAAAAAATCATCCCAGTTGCTATTCATCACTTCCAGATAATCTCGCTTTGAAAAACGAGAACAGATCAACATAAGGGGGATGGTTGAAAGCTGTGGAAATGCTTTAATCTGTTTGGCTGTTTCTAATACACGTTTTGGTGATACTTCCATATCCAAAATAATAAAAGAAATTGAACCAACCCGACACGTAGGAATTACTTCAGGAATCTCATGAACCACATTTAGGTCGGGAGTATATTTTTTAATAATTTTGGATAAAGTATTGTCGGTAATACTTTCTAAGAGGAGGAATTCAGACATAGGCACCCTTGTATCTGGCTTTGAATAATGTTGTGAGATGAATTCAAGCTAACCCATTTTGGTAATTTTACCAGCACCAGTCGGACTGCGGGTGACTTCTTATCTGTTCTGAAAAGCATCCTGGTACCAGCGAAATTCCGTTGTATATCTATCAATGTAATGGTCAATCACCTGCATAACATATCTAGTAGTTAGGATGGAAATTTCCTGTTTGTTTGGTTAAAAAATGCCCGATTGATAAATAATAAAGACCAAAATAATTAAAGAGATTACTCCTAATCCGATTAGAATAAATAAAAATCGATCGCCTTTGGAACCACTCTCCGATACTGACTGTGCTAAGTGGCTGGGAAGTTGATCCCCTACATTCATCGCTCCGCTTGGCGAGGTGTGTCCAAAATCAAACACCCCCTCAAATCGGCGTACATTAATCCGTTCCGTTTCTAAAATGCGGACGAAAAATTCATCTTTTACATGAACCAGCGCAATATATTCTCCTAATTCGTTTACAGTAATACGATATACTTCACCAGGTATGGGTGGATTCTCACTATCGCTTAAATCCGAGTCTCCATTTTGATTCAATGTCATACCAGCCGCTTTTAACTTTGTATACAATGCATCAGCAGAGCCCTCCGAACTTTTTAACTGTACAAAAACACGATCCCCGGTTGCAAGCGCATAAATTGGGACACCCTTAAAAGGGGATAGTACAAACGTGCCTTCTAGTACCTGAGCATTAGCCGGAGTTGCTTCTCGAAGTAAATCAAATGAGGATGTAGCGGATCGCTTCTTTTTATCGTCTCGCTCCCGTTGTCTACGAGCCTCCATATGTTCTTTGAATTCAGCTGCTGATACTTTATCTACGCGTAAATCAATCATCGGGGAACTATCATTGAGAGAATGATAGAAAATACGGGTTATTTCCTCTCGTAGATTTTCCATTCGATTGGAATTGAAATACTCAAATAACCGTTCCTGACTACCATGGCCCAATGCATTATCCAGCGTATCTTTCAAATCATTCGTGAGGTTATTCTTTTGTTCCCCATTCCATTTTTTTTGCCCAATGGTATCTTCCATTTCTGCCCAATGAATATTCATGGGGAAATCATATAATTGAGGTTTATCAGAGGCAATAAGGACACTTTTTTCTGCCACTTTGGTACTTACTCGAAAGAATACCATTATCAAGGCGAAAATCTTGGAAGAATCGGACTTGATTCGTGCTTTCAAGATTACATATTCGTCAGCACCCGATGCCAAACCATGAGCTTGTTGCATTCTTCATCCTTTATCTTTAACCTGGTCCTACGTGTAACCATTTGCCAGTCTTTTTCATTCGATAAATTCAGCAAAATTCCATCCAATCCGAAAGTTACCTGTAAAAGCTATCGGCTTTTTGCTAAAAAAAAATAACTCCATTAATGTCGGAAGTAGCGAATTTGGGTAAAAATCATTGGAATTCGTTCTTTGTTGCAGGCAGCAATCACCTCCTCATCTCGAATGGATCCACCCGGTTGGATGATCGCAGCGATTTCTGCCTTTCTTGCTTCCTTTATACTATCATCAAATGGAAAAAATGCATCTGACGCTAAAATCGCTCCTTTAACTTGCTGTCCTGCTCGTTCGATAGCATGCTTGACGGCATCCACCCGATTGGCTTGTCCTGCTCCAATCCCAATGGTTGCTTCTTTTTTAGCAATTACAATGGCATTGGATTTTGCATATTTTGCTACCTTAAACGCAAAAATTAAACTGCTACGAAGAGAAGAAGGTACATCTATTTCTGTAACCGTTTTGAATTGGCTTTCATCCAACGGTGCATAATCTTGTTGTTGTACAAGCATACCACCCAATATACTCCGGTATTCCAGCTTCTTATCTGGAAGGATATCACTTTTATATTCTAACACACGACATTTTTTACGTTTGGAAAAAGTTACGAGCGCATCTTTGGTAAAATCCGGCGCAATAATCGCTTCAATAAAACCCAGTTTGTCAATCTCATGTGCGATTTAATCCAATTATCCCGCCATAAGCACTGATCGGATCACATTCATATGCTTGCTGATAAGCCTGGCGTATACTATTCCCTATCGCACATCCACAGGGATTACCATGCTTGATTATAGCCGCTGCAGGTGTTGTAAACTCGTTCACTAAACATAAGGCTGCATTAAGATCACCGTAATTATTGTAAGACAGCGCTTTCCCCTGAACTTGACGGGAATGCACCAACGATAATCCTGTATAAGTAGGAAACGAATATACTGCCGCTTTTTGGTGAGGATTTTCTCCATAGCGTAAATCATTAATTTTTTCTAATTCCACATTCAAATTTTGCGGAAATTCATCCGGTTCTTTCTCTGTAGACGTCAAATAATCATAAATCGCTTCTTCATAATGCCGGGTATGATTAAATACTTTTATTGCTAACCGTTTTCGTGTCTCCAGGCTTAATGTTCCGTTCTGATCGCGTATTTCTTTCACAATTGCCTGATAATCCGTTGGATCAATAACTACACCCACGTCTTTATAGTTCTTGGCGGCAGATCGGATCATGGTGGGACCACCAATATCTATCTGTTCGATCGCTTCTTCCAAACTAATATCCGAGCGCTTCACCGTTTCACTAAACGGATAAAGATTACAAATAAGTAGTCCAATCGGCTTGATATTTCGTTCTTTCATCTCCAGTAAATCATCCGCATTATCTGTTCGACCAAGCAATCCTCCCAAAATAATCGGATGCAGGGTTTTCAACCGACCGCCAAGTATTTCAGGAAATCCGGTGGCTTCGGATACGGATTGTACTTGAATGTGCTCTTTTGCAAGCAATGATGCTGTTCCATCTGTCGCAATTACATCGATCCCTAATCGCTGCAATTCTTTTACTAACCAAAGCAAATGGGATTTATCTGAAACACTGATTAATGCTCGCTCGATTTTTTGCATACTACCTTCCTGAACCATGATGAATGGTATGCCTAGAATATCCCTATTCTTTTCCCAAATCTCATTTGGGTGCCCGATGCTGCTTTATGACCTGAGCAAGTGTTCGTGGATAGAGTTGGTGTTCAACGTGATGGAGCTTTTCTGTAAGGCTTTCCAAGGTATCCTCACTTTCAATGGGTACTGCTTGTTGTGAAATGATAGGTCCGGTGTCCATCCCTTCATCCACATAATGTACCGTCACTCCAGTAATCTTAACTCCATAATCCAATGCTTGCTTTGGTGCATTCAACCCCGGAAAAGCGGGTAACAAAGATGGATGAATATTTAGAACCCGCGAAGGATAATGGGAAACAAACGTTGATCCCAATATCCGCATAAATCCTGCTAATACTATAAACGCAATAGCACGTTCTTCCAACTGCTCGATCAGCTTTCGTTCATATTCGCTTCGACTGGGGAATACCCTCGGATTGATATATTCCGATTCTATCTGATGTTGTTGGGCACGTACTAATGCATACGCATTCGGATTATCCGATACGACATACCTTACTCGAAAAGGATAGTCCGGATGTCCACTCTTTTGTATCAATGCCTCGAGGTTAGTACCATTCCCCGAAACCAACACTGCCAGGTTTGTCATAGAAATCGATCGCTGTATCTACCTTAACCCATGCGTTTTATTACCCTTCAGACCATGGGAAATCATCATGGCTTCCTATCCTAGAATATAATAAGGGAATCCGATTTTCTCAACCATAAAATCTGGAAGCGATGAATTTCCCATTACAAAGAAAATCGAGCTAATTGCAGAAACAGAGGTACTATACAAACAATTGTTACAACAACCAGATGAGTAACCTTTACTACGCACTAAATCAATTACATATAGCATACCACCACTTTATTCCCATCGTTTCGGTTTCACCTGGTATCCAATATACAAGGGATGCTTGGGTTGATTCGCTTTTGTAATTCCCAGATGATATAACGGAACCCCTTCATGTTGTAACATGGAACGAACTTTGGAACCGTGTTCCAAATATAAACCATGATTCCCCCAGGCTGCCACAACTTGGTCTACCTGTTTGGCATAGGACAGGATATAAGAAAGATTCTCTAACCCCACCGGATCGGCTACCGATCTCAATCCTTTCGGATTAGTAGAACGATATCCAAAAATATTTGCCATAACAAATCGTTGAAACCCATATTCCCACGCACGCATAATACATCGGGTTACGGTAGGATCATTGTTTATTTCATCTGCTGTGGATGGATTCAACCCAATAAACATGATTTGTTTTCCGGTGGGTTGTTTTTCACGCCGTAAAATATAGCGGTAAGTGCGACACGGTGAGAAAATTGCATCGCTTAAAGTTAAAGTGGTCTTTTCATTCATGATCTAAGCTTTCGTGAATTGATCTTTTCCAACCCAGCAAACAGGACAAATTTCGGGTGGATATTCCCCTTCGTGTACATAACCACACATATGGCATACCCAACTTCGTGGTGTTGTTTGGTGGTGTGCATAATGTGCACGTACATACTCCAGGATTGATTGGATTTGTGTGCCCTGAATTACTTCAGCAGGTAAACTTAACTGTTGTTTCATTGCCAGTTCCACTTCGTAGTGGCCATAGGTGTTTCCCAACATAATGACACTCAGAAACTGATTTTTATTGTTAAAAATAAATTTTCGATAATCGTTCCCACGTTCACCTCGATCTTCGATTTCTACACAGCCGGGAGCTGCTGTGTGATCTTCTCCCCCAATAAACAGTGGATTATCAGGTGTTTTTAAGTGAATAATTGATGGAAGAGGCTTCCATGTTTGTTTAGGAGCGAATGCATTAATACCGGCCGTCATACCTTGGGATTTAGCCGGATTCCATAGTAAACTCACATTCCCATCCATTTCAATAACATTACCACATGCAAGAATAGTTGGATCGGAAGTACGTAGCTGGTGATCCACTAGGATACCCCTATTCACTACTAATTCAGCATCGCGAGCTAATTGAATATTTGGTACGACACCAGTTACGATAATAATCATATCCGCATCACATTCCATACCCGATTGTAGAACAACCTGCTTTTTGTTTTGCATTGGTCGAATTTGTGTAACTTCTTCCTGAGTATGAATAGTAATTCCTTTGTTTTCCAAACGCTGTTTATATTCGTTTGCGATAGTTGGGGGTAACAAATGGGGAATAATGTAAGGCATTCGTTCCACGAGGGTAATCGATTTTCCTAAAATACTCAGCTCATCGGCTAATTCCACCCCGAGCACGCCTGCACCAATAACAACGATGGATTGGGCTCCTATAATCCTGTTTTTAATAGCCACAGCATCCTTTAAAGTCCAAAGGGGATATACACCTTCGGATTGAACTCCAGCAATCGGTGGGATAAAATTGGACACACCAGTAGCTAGAATTAAGGAATCATACGATCGTGCAATACCCGATTCAAATGTGATTAGTTTCTTATCAGGATGAATTTTTTGGACACGCTCACGGACACGATATGCGATACGGTGCTGTTTTAGCCAGGTATCAGCGAATAAGCGTAAGGCACCCTGCGTTTTCTTCCCTGGAATGTACGCTCCTAATGCAATTTTATTATACGGTCGGAATGATTCTTCGGTATAAACTGATATGGATGCCTGGGGATATTCCTTTCGAGCGGAGAGCGCTGCGCTAATCCCAGCAATCCCACTTCCGATAATAACCAGCTCCCCACTTTGATTCATACAGGTTTCCTTTATTGACCTATTAGCTGCCCTGATGTGGATTCCAATGCCATGTAATTATAAGCAATATGTTGGTAATTCTTTGTATAACCACATCCGTATCTCATGATATTTGGCCGAATGCTATGGATACATATATATTCGGTTTTCCTAAGCCATTTTCTTTATCGGAAGGTAATCCGATTCATGTATCAAGTCAAATCAAGACAGGGTGTTCTCGCATTTCCGCGCTATTATTTGAAACTTGCATCTTTCATTATTAGATTTGATTGGAATTAGCGGAGGAGCTACGTATGCGATCAGCCGCAGGAAAAGGTGTTGTCATAAGGGCGGGAATTTTTACTGTAGTCTTGTTGTGTCTTATTAATCTGTTAAATTACATTGATCGTAATATCGTTGCAGGTATCTTAAAGACCATTGGACAAGATCTGCTTAACAATCAATTTGATTCCAATACAATTTTGTTCTATAAAGGGATCATTCATTATTCTCTTGTTTTTTCTTATGTGATATTTGCTCCTTTAATCAGCTTTTTAGTGGATAAACGTGGGTGGAAAAGAAAAGTTGTGATTATACCGGGGATCTTCTTATGGTGCATTGCGACGGGATTGGGTGGTTTTGTAGAAAGCTATCAACAGTTACTTTTAACCCGAGCGTTAGTGGGGATTGGAGAAGCTTGTTTTGTGGCAACGGCACCGGGACTTATCGCCGACTATTTTCCTGTAGAAAAACGCGGGCGGATCCTAATGTGGTTTTATCTGGCAGGTCCACTTGGAGTTGCACTGGCGTATATGCTTGCTCCGAATATTGCCAGCTTATTTGGAAATGATTGGCGGTATGCATTTTTTCTCGTTGGATTTCCAGGCATATTATTGGGATTGCTTTTCTTTTTTGTTAAAGAACCTTCCCGGGGTGCCAGTCATTTTACGAACCAACCCGATACCCCACCCCCCACGATGACATGGACCAAAGGAGAATTAAAACGACTTGTAAAAAATCGATCTTATGTTTATGTGACTGCGGGAATGACTGCTTTAACATTTGGAATGTGGGGGATTGCTTTTTTTCTACCGCAATATTTCCATGATGTATTTGCTGAATCCCACAACCTTACAATGGGGCAAACAGGAATGATGGTTGGAGTTAGTATGATTATTGGAGGGATGTTGGGCACATTGTTGGGGGGATTTCTGGCGGATTATTTTAATAAATTCGATAAACGGGGGTATTTTCGAGTCAGCGGATTCGCACTGTTCTTGTGTGCTCCGGTATTTGTGGTTGTATTCAATGTTCAAGATCCCTGGTTGTTTCTCGTTTTTTCAATGCTCGCTCAAATTTTGATGCTAATAAATATGGCGCCCTCCCACGCTATCATCTTAAATGTGACAGTACCCTCCATTCGAACCACCGCCTTTGCGCTCAATATGTTTTTTATGCATGTGCTTGGAGACATGATTTCCCCACCCATAATTGGAGGTATCGGAGGTATTGTTCAGGCACAAACAGGAGTGAATCAAGTTACAGGATTATATTGGGGATTTCTGATTGTTCCATTCATGCTCGTTTTAGCTGGGTATTTCTTTTGGAAGGGTGGACCTTACTATGAAGGGGATGTAGATGCAGTTGAAATGCGCATAAACCATTGGAGCCAGACTACTTCAAAAAAAGAACTTTGAACGCATGCCGAACGTATTGTGTGAATTCTTTGATTGAACGGATTTTTGTAAAGGCGCGAACAATATAAGATGGACGATAATAATACCGCCGAAGAAAATCTGAACGCAAGCGGACTAAATCCGCACCCGTTAATTCGGAATCCGAAAGCAGAGGTGTTCCTGCGTGTGCGAAATAATCATTCCCAATAGAATTATTCACCAGCCCCTGTTTTTCAACATATTCTTCATACAAAGCAGTTCCCGCAAAGGGAAGAACAATATGAATTTCTATAAAGTGACTATTCAATTCCAATGCGAATCTGAATGTCTGGAGAATATCCTGTCGCTGTTCCCAAGGAAATCCTATCATATAAAAACAATACGTCATTAATCCCAAACGATGAGCAGTTTGCACAGCTCGCCTTGCATCGGATTGAGTAGTATGCTTGCGAATACGACGTAGGGTTTCATCGTTACCTGATTCAACCCCAAATGCAACCACCCAACACCCTGCTTTTTTCATTAGTTGTAGGGTTTCTTCATTAATCGGCTTAACTTTGGAATTCGCCATCCATCGTATTTGTAATCCGGATTGGATGATCGTATGACAGAAATCCTGTACCCAGCCTTCATCAAACGTGAAGGTATCCGCTCGAAAGAAAAAATTGCGAATACCATAGCGTTCCACACATTCGACTATTTCATTTAAAATGTTTTGGGGACTTCGTTTGCGTATTTTTTTCCCTGAAATAATGGGACCAAGACAAAACGTACACGCAGACGGGCATCCTCGTGCTACTTGGATGGTAGCCAGTGGTTCCTCATTATTGGGTAACGTGTATGCATTGTTATTAATCAAATCCCGTGCTGGAAATGGTATCGCATCCAAATCGGTACAAAATGGAGCCGGAGGGGTTCGTTTAAAAACAGGTGGTGATTTTTGTATTTGATAGAGGATACCAGGGATTTCAGCATAGGGAATTCCGTTTAGTAGGGCATCGAGGAATCTTGCAAACAGCGTATCGGCTTCCCCATAGATCGCCAGGTCCATCGCTTGAAATAGTGGGTGGGTGAATTGGGATTCATCTGCCGTATAAAAAAAGGCTCCTTTAGCCAAGGTAAGGATGGCAGGATCGTTTGTTTTGATAGCATGGAATGTCTGTAGATCATCTAAAAGAGAAGCATTGGTAATACTCATGACTACCATTTGGGGATGGAGCGTTTCAATATCATCCAGAAGTGTTTGTAAATTAGCGGGTTGCTGATTGCGTTTTTCAATGGGATAATCACGTAAAAATGGTTGAATATAAAACTGTCGAGCAACAGCAGCCATAACGCCTAAATCATTGGGGGCGCGTACATTTTCTGTTACACTATAATCTATATAGGATTGACAGCGGTCTTCTCCCCGCTGATATTTTCCACCAGGGGGATTATAGAAGAGAATTCGCTGGAAGGATAGACTCATAATTCGATAACGGAAATAACCCGGACATTGTATATTTTCCAGGCATTGTTTTCCTTTTCCAATACAAACGCCATGTGCTGCACTTTGTTTTGACGTTGCCTATCACCACTATCCCGTACGACGGTTAAATGCCAATCGCATTCAATGTACGCCCAATTTTCATCGATAATGGGGGTTTCCACCCGAATTGCTTTCATAATAGCTGCCATATTGGAATAGTGTTCTGGAACTTGATGATACATGTATTGATAGTCATATATTTTTTTATAAAGGGTATAGGCAGGTCCGGAAGTATACTGGATAATACTTCGAAACTGGAGGCGTTTAAAATCATGATAAAAGGTATGCAAGGTTTCTTCAGGAGTTGCACGCTGGGCACTAGTAAGCTGAAAGGTCCCGCATACAAAAATTAGAAGAAGGGCTAAACAGATTTTCCCGCAAACGTTCATGAACTTGACTCCTTTAGTGTGGTTGGTTATCTTCACCGGTGCATTACCGTTAAATGTAACACCTATGGGAAGGGATTTAATTCTAAAAAACAAAATCGAGATAAACTGTTCATCCGCTTTGATCGATAGAATAATATAGGTAATCTTTTTTGGAGAGCTATCCATGCCTTATGATAAGGAAGCATTGAATAAAAGCAAAGAACAGGGGATATTGGAATCCCATTTGGATGCAAGTGTTCTCTCTATGGATGAAGCCGATCGGAATCAACTCCATGCTGAGATGAACAGTGCACAAAATGATCTCCATCAACCGCCCCCACCCGCTGCAGTAACCCAAGCCGTTATCCCCGGGCAACATCGACGAAAACCTCGGGGCTTATTTAATAAAATTGTCGACTTTCTCAAACGTATTTTCTTGGGAAAGGAGGCGATTAAATATCTGAACCAGCAGAAAGAGTTGCGCACCATAAAGATGGTTCTAACGAATTTTGGTGGTGGGTTTTATAATTTTGAGGATGATTTACTCACTGAGTTATTCCCCTCATATATGTTTCGGATTTATCTTCCTCTATTTATGCTGCATATGCTTTTTGAAGAAGTCATGGCTCCAGATGAAACCTTGAATCTGGAACAAACCAATTTCTTTTTAGAATTCATGTATGGTTTACTTTCAGATGAAACAAAAAAAGTGATGAAGGGCTTTTCTAGAGAGAAATTAGCGGAATTGTATGAAAATTCTGAAGATGCCGAAGCAACCATTCGAGAAGGGCTGGAAGAATTTGAAAACTATTTGTATAAAAATGACCGAGAGAATATCCTCGTTCATTCCGAAGTCTTTGAAAAGCTCTTACAGATTTACCAACAAGACTTTAAGTTTATTTTTAAAGTATTTAGTACGGATTTTGACTTTGACATTCATAACCGCCCAAGTTTTCATCCTGGGAATACGGGTACAACAGGATTGCTTATCGATCGGCTTCGAGATTTAAATAGTCATTTGTATTTAGCAAACGGATTGCAGGTACCTGAAAATGTATTCTATCATTTTACGGAGACATTATCCCAGGTGAAAGAGCGAATAGCCAAAGAGCAGGAACGAATCGAGAATGATTTGGAATCTCTACTTGATGAAGACGACGCTTCGAGCGAAGCCAGTCTGAAACCCACTATTAATCCAAAATACACCAGTATTGATTTAACCAGCCCAGTACTGCAAGAATTGCTTTCAGATATCCAAAATTTGAATAAATCAAAAGCCGTGGATTATATTGTTCGGTATTATACCCAACACTACGACTACACAACAAAAAAGGCACCCTTTTCTCCTTATTTTTATAACCGCTACGTGGAAATGATCCGTTACCGTATCGAACATACATTTACGTTGATTCATAAAGAAATCACAGCGGATAAAATCATAAAACAAATCTGCGATTTCTTTGAGATGCCGACCTTGAATGGGTTAATGTATGTCCAAAACTATGATGAACCCATGAATATTCGGTTCGCCAAGAAGCAATTACCCCTCTATAGCCAAGTTATGAAAACAGCACTATTGAAAACTTACTTCCATAAAAAGTTTACAGAAACAAAGAAAAACTTAGACATGATTATGGTAGAAGCGGATTTTGTAGATCGACCCCGTGGCAAAGATTTTTCAGAGGAATATGCTTCCTTTCTACGCACCATGGAAGAACTTCAATCTTTTGAGAAGGAACTGGCGGATAATAAAGACACCCAAAAGGGAATGATGCGCTTCATCTCTGGAGTTTGGGGGGATAAACAATACCGCAATACCATCACCAATAAAATTCGCGATATTGACGATCATGCTCGTATTATCACCGGACAGGCATACGAAAACCTATCTAAAGTACGAGAATATATCGAAGAATGCCTGGCTGATTTGCGAACACCCACTCCTTCGTTATTGGGAAATGCAAAAACCATTGGGGGGGTGCAACACAAAACGATGATTGCTCAATTATTCCGAAATGTAGAAGAAATGAAGCGATTTCTAACCTTATTTGCCGCGGTAAATGAAAATGAAATGATGTTCATTTAACCAATCTCACCTACTTGCTTTACCTTCGCAAAATAATCCTTTAAAACCTGATAAGCCCCGCTAATTTCCTTGTATCGATCCAACATCGAACAATCCGCTGTTCGATCGGGATGATAACGTAACGATAATTCCCGAAAACGTTTTTGAATCACTTCAAATGAATCCTCGAATGTTACATTTAGAATCCCAAGACTGCGTTGAATCGCATTATAATTTCCCACAAACAGGTAAAAATTATCCAACGCCTTTTCCAACCGAGTTTCATCCATCCGATGATAATTTTGTTTATCAAGATAATACTGCTTCATACCCGGAGCAACCAGGATTCCATTCTGTCGGGTTTGTTCTTTCTTAATCCAATGTTGTTTACAGAACAGATGGGGATTGTCTTCTGTTTGTATGGTAGGTTGCAAACAAAATTCATGAGCCTCTTCATCGAAGTACCGACATCGTCCAGGTTCGGGGAAAGGATACAAATATACATAAATCAACCGAATGGCAATTACATATCCGCCTTGAGAAACCCGTTCCGCTAAAGAATAAAGGTGATGATACAAAATGAAATGCATTTTGAAAATATCCAGGTTGGAACCATGCCGCATGGTTTCCTGGTAATCCGGGATAAATTCCGCTAAGAGCTCGGTCTCTCGGGTTGGATTTTCAGTTTGCTTAAGGAAAGCAAATAAGTCATCGGAAGGAATATGATGGTGATACCAATCCATAGAACCGTCTTGGGACTTAATTGGAATCTCCTGCCAGATTCCATCCTCGGGCTTCGATAATATGCATCACAATATCTCTATTCAATCGCGCTTCTCGGTGATCGTTATTGAGTTCCAATGCTTTCTGATACATATTTATCGCTTCTCGATACCGACGTTCGGGTTCCATCTGGAGGTTATCAAAATACCAGCGTCCATAACGGTAGTATACTTCCGCTAGTAAAATACGGCAGTCCCCGCTTTCGTGTGCACATGGTTCCAACAGTTGAATGGCATCTTGAAACCGGTCATCCTTAATATATTGGTTAATCTGCGTCTCGTTGGGGGCAGCATTTTCTGTGATAGGGGATTCATTGGGTGGATTCGATGGATCGGTTGTAGTTGCTGCTTCTATAGAAATAATCGTGGAATGACCTGGTACATATCGTAAGTTTTCGACCTGCCGGTTGTTGTTGTAAATGGTGATCCGTCCGGTTTCTGAATCAAAAAACACCCATTTCCCATCCGGGAGGATCTCCAAATCAACCCCACCACGGTTTCCTTGAGCATAGGCTGTGGGGGATGTCGCATTGAAAACATAAATCAGTGCTGCGATCCCCAAACAGAAAACACCAATGGCTATGAACACCCTAGTAATGGGAAATTGGGTATGCTTTTTATAGGTACTCATAAAACTTGCCCCCGTTAAATCGTTATTCGTAGCAGTTTATAAAATTGCTAAGGGACGCTTTATCGAAACATATATCTTATATAACTCGTAAAAGTGGCTTGCACTCCACGTAGTAAGCACATTGTATCCTTATCTGATAAAAGCTTACCAAATTAACTGATACCTAATAGGGATCAAATAATTTTGACCCCTATTAGCATAGTAACACCAACAATATGCACGTACACTTTTAATTAAAGACTAATTAACAACGGCATTCTTTATAGACTGCATCAAAAATTTACCTAAAATTAGGGGCAATTTGTAATGATTTCGCTTGATTCAGCTCCATCGGTTCCGCAGCTGGTGTGTGTTATCTTAAATCGTTTTTCTCCAGTGCATGCGGTGTCACTGTCCATATATGCACAAAAGGGATATCCAAATCCGGTATAAGACCCATTACAGACCCCATCATAGTTAAAAGGAGATCCACTTACGGGGTTGTAGTTTCCACCACCATCCGTTGATACTTGAATTATAAATCCACCAAATCCAGGATCAACACCTAAACCAAACCCCCTTAAACAAATCCCAAAACCACAACCGGATGCATCTGTTACATCAGAAGGGGAAAGGTTATCCAGTGGAGCCGGGCTATAATCCACCGCGCTAGAAGGATCACTCTGCGCTGTTTCACCGCATGTCCCATGCGTTGCGGACACCTTGTAGTAATTGTCGGAACAACTGGTGGGAGCGGTATCCGTATAGGTTCCAGTAGATCCATCACCGATGGAATCCAAGGATGTATAGCTGCTACCGTCGGTAGAAACATAAATTTCATACCCTTCCGCTGCTGCGGATGTATCCCAGGAAATATCAATTTCATTTCCATTTAAAACGGCGGCAACCGATGTTGGTATAGGAGGACATGCAAGTCTCATACCTGTTACGGAAGTGGTAGGTCCAGCATCCGCACAGCCCGTCTTTGTCGCAACCAACTGATAGTAGTAGGTAGTACCGGGCGTTGCGGTTGTATCATCGTATGTGGTACTTGCGGTGGTGGTTATTTCTGCAAATGTTACATCATCATCCGATCGTTGAACCTGATAGGATGTTGCTTCTGCAACAGAATCCCAGCTCAGTTCGACTCGATCAGCATAGCTACTGGACGCAGTAAGCCCCGTAGGAGCTGCAGCGGGGCAGGAAAGGACCGTTCCTGTGTCGGAAGCGCTTGGTGCTGTATCGGGACAGCCGGTCTTGATTGCCACTATTTTGTAATAGAAGGTGGTACCTGCTGTAGCGGTGGTATCGTCATAACTTGTTGTAGCGGTGGTAGAAAGCTCGGTATAGGTGCTATCATCTTCCGAACGCAATACCGAATAACCAGTAGCATCCGTTACCGCATCCCAAGTCACAGTAATTTTATCGCTATATGCAGCATCCGAGGCTGATACCGTACCTGGTGCCGTTGCAGGACACACATCTTCCGTACTTGCGTCACAATCGTCATTCTTTCCATTATTAATAACTTCTGTTACACCAGGATTGATATTGGGATCTAAATCATCGCAGTCGATATCCGCTGTATTCGGATCGTTTGCGTAATAGCCATCGTCGTCCACATCTATCAGGGTTTCTCCCGTAGAACTTGACGTTGAAGTAGTGCTATCACCTGTTGTGGTAGAACCAGTTGTGCTCGTTGTGGAATCGGTATTCGTCGTTGAGCCAGTACTTTCTGTAGTATCTGTTGTTGTTGGGTCAGGATTGGTTTCATCGTTTTTACAGGTATAAACTACCATAAGTGTGACAAGTAATGCTCCAATGAGTGCAATTATCCAAATTCGCATGGGGAATTCTCCTTAATTTTTGATTAGTACAAAGGTAATCCAGCTATCTTCTAACAGGATATTTATTTGGATTCCAATATTCCAATTAATAATCCTGTATCCTTCATGAGATAACCATACGCATATAAATATATCGCAAAGACGAAGAAAATCAAGACAAGATCATTTAAAGGAAGTGATTTCGTCTTGATTTTTATTGTTAAAATCGCGTGCTATATCTCAAAATAACAAGAGTAGATACATATATCTACCCCCTACAGAAGAGGATGAATCTCAAAGTAATGCAAAAATATTTAATACCATGTTGTATTTATATTTGAATTAGATAATTTATTCTGAGTAGGAGTAATTCATGAATTACCCCTACATACCGTTTGATTTTAGGTCAAACTTGGTATAAGACAACCTCAGAGGAAGAAAGGGTCTTTGCAAGAAGCGAAGCGCCGAAGTAATCTTTTGTATACAGAGATTGCTTCACATTGTTCGCAATGACTTTGTACTTCTTTCATCAGTATGGGATTTATCCTACAGAAGAAAAAGATAGAGGGCAATCCTCCTGTGATTACCCTTGTTCGGTTGAACTATTACTTCGGACTACCAGATGGTTAGAAGACGTCCCAATGAATTGAATGTAGTGCCTGTATACTGAACCCTTTTACATGGAGTTATTCTTCTACAGGAGCAGGTTGTTGGGAATAGTAACGGGATCGAGTAAGATCCAATCCTTCTCGGATGGTTTCTTGGCGGGTATGCATATCCAATAAATGAGTACAGATCCCTTCTTTCCACACAGAAAACCATAACTCTACTCGACGGTTTTGTTGTTTTGCTGCGCGACCTCGATTAGCTTGCCGTACATTGCGATATACAACGGGATGATTGGAAACAATAGGACGCAGGAATCCAAAACTTTCATGGGATACTGCTACACTGGTGTCATGAGAAAACGCAACATCCATATCATCATTCGGGGTATCAAACAGAAAACTGTGTACTTCGCTTGCTCGATCTAATCCCAATGCATAATTATAAGCTAAGGAATTTCGATATCCCCACTCATTTAGCTCGGAGCTGACAAGCACAAACCGATTTGGAGAAACAGGAAGCATTCGATACGGTTTTTCTATCGAATAAATACCTGACTCTTCCATACCCTCAACTGGTTCTGCCACATAGGGATCCGTACCTGCATTTTCCGGATCTGCTAATACAGCTAATTCACGATTGCGTCGGTTATCAGGAACAATTTTATACGGAGGACCGTATAGGTATTTATCGGTGTCGGTGTGCCCTTCCAAACGAATGGCAATAAAATCATCAAAATTCACAGCCTCAAAGATAGCATTGCGAACTTCTTCCAACAAATTACGGGAACGAGGGGTTAGTTGAGCACTACCCGAATCGAATAAAATTCCTGTGGGTATACGAAGCATAAGTTGATGTTCTGGATGCACTTCAAGCTGAACGCCACGATATTTGGTAGTGACCAACTGTAAATTTTCTTTGATTCGACCTAATGCTTCCTGGGCTTGTTCCACATAGGCTTCCATTTCGGAGCTGTTTACAATATAATCAGGATAATACGCCAGATTTCCTTCCATTTCATCAACAATCTCTTCCTGTACCTCTTCCACATCCATGACCTCTTCTGCTGCCGTCCATACAACACCAATACTCATTATCAGGAATAGGGCGATCAAGATACTCCAACTAGTTTTCATGAGGATTCCTCCTTCGAATGGTAACCCGATGCATTCATGCATCCATAAAATCATAAATAAGATAATAAACTTTTCTTATTTTTACAACGCCTCCTACGGGTGTTCCGTGGTTCGCTGTAAATACTCAATCCACCGTTGGGTCTCCCGTTTAAACGGTGTTTGAGGGTAGAAACCCAGTAAATGATTAAAAATATGAAGCGCTTTTTCGAATTTTTTCTGCTCATAATAACTTTGTGCTTTATAAAACAACGCAAATTGATCCCGTTTGTTATGTTTGTTATTCAATGCTCGGTTAAAAGCACGTATCGCTTTGCCATACTCTTGTTGATCCCAATGCACTTTTCCCAACAAAAAGAACGCATCTTCCCCCTGTTCGGAATCTGGAAACTGTTCAATGAGTTTGTTATAATACGCTGTTGCAGAACCGAATTCATGCGCATTGTGTAGTTGTTTTGCATAATATAATGTTTGGATACGAAACGTTCGTGCCACTTCTTCATAATGTAAAGAATCCTTATGGAAATTCAGAATCGTTTCATAAATCAGGATGGCTTTCGGGTAATCCCCCTGCCGTACAAATACCCGTGCTCGTCCTAGTTTGGCAAGCTCCGTATCCGCCTGTTGGAACGAATGCATCGCTCCATCCAAATTGTCCTTGAATAAACGCAAATACCCCAAACAGGTGTACAGCTGTTCTTTAGCCTCTCCTGTAACCTGAATAAGCAATTCCTCACAATATTGTTCAATTTCTTCGTTGGGGATATTCAGGCTCCGATTGACTTCGCAGGTAGTCACAACAAAATCAACCAACGAATCCAAATCTAATGGTTTCCCTTGATAGTACTCCGTTAAAGTCCTTTTTAACACGGTAATGAGAATATCCCGCGCCATTAATATCTCTTTCCGATTTTGATTCGCCCTGCCAATTGCCAAATGACACCGTCCCAGATAGATATCTGCCTGATTAATAAACGCTGACTGAGGATACATCCGTATTAGATACCGCAGCGTCTTCATGGATGCCATATAATCGCCGTCAAGATAATAATCTCGCCCTTCTTCAAAAATCAATTGCTCCCGTGATTTGGATCCCCCTGCATAATTTACTGTCGTTTCTGGTACGGCTGATTCTACTTGACTGTATGCTGTTACCGGCTGGGATGTTGGAGTATCCAAAATACTTCGAGCATCTTCTATAAGAGGTTGGCTTTGATACTGGTCTAATCGTTGTTGTGAGGTAAGCAAAATCACTAGGGTGATCGCTCCCACTACCAAAAATCCCAGGAATAAAATGATGATCTCATTACGCTTCAACGGGCGCATAAATGTATCCTACTCTTTATTCAAATACCGATCATGGACCAATTCTACAAAAATATCGGTCAATGCTTTAAATTCGGAATAATAGGCGCTGTTTTTTATTTCAAGTAGATAATATCGGGCTTCTTCATACGCTTCTAGATGAAAATAGGAGCGTGCAAGAAATAGAATTGCTAGGTATCGATTTCGTTCATTCGTTGTCTGGTGACTCAACTGCTCCAACAGCATAGCAGCACGAGCATAATCACGATCCCGAAAATATACCTGAGTAATCACTAATCGCAATCGATAATCCGGACGCAAGTGTGGATCAAGATTCTGCTCGTTCACACCCGAATCCGTCTCACTAAAAATCGAGTATGCATAAGAACCTAATTCATCCCGTATAAAAGTGTGTGGGACTCCTACAATAATACGTTCAAATTCGGGTAGGATTTCATGATCAAACTGTGTGTATATCGTCCATCGATCCGTAGGTGTACTTGGTTTAATTGGTTGCGGAGGACCAATTCCCGCTTGATCAGATGGGGGATCGGGTAAAATATCCACAGAAAAAGGATAGGGGGGAAGTCCAAATGGAAGAAGCCCTCCACCCACCGGATCCCGTAACGCATTGGCATCTACTATGACAATTGGCATAATCCAGTCTTGTTCTTTATAGTATACCAATAAGGTATACCAATATTTAACACCTCGACGAATCGCTGTGTCCACATAGCGTTCATCTGTCACTCCAGCTTCCTCAAGATAGCGCGAAGGAGTCAACTCAGCAAGCTCATCCATTCGGAGATCGGGTGTTCTATAGAGTTTCACTCGGCATGATTCTTGTTCCTCGGTACCAATATATTCCCATGTTACATGTATTTGGTTGGTGTCTTCATCAAAGATTGCTGCAATGTGGTCGATGGGAAGCTCTAGTTTTACTTCGATCCCTTCTCCCAGATAACTTTGATCATACTGCATATTTTTATATTCTACCCCATCCACTTCCACAGTAATTGCATAGTATAATGTCCCTGTAATAAGCAACCGATCTGTAAATGTAAACGGTTCTGCGGCTGCTTGCGAACCTATTTTCTTTGCAGGTATTAGATCTGTTGGATGTGCCAGCTGCTCAAATGCTCGATAAATATGAAATACTGCATTTTCAATCGGACCACTATATTGCCAGCTTAACGTAATGGTTTTGGCATCGGGATCATAGGTGGGTGTTATTAATGCTACTGTAGGATTGGGATTGACATTTCCCACCACCAACGATGCAAATAAAAAAGAAAACACTCCGATTTTCATCAAACCCAGGAACCTCTTATTCTGAATATCGTATTTAAACCGAGAATCCTTTATGGAAAAACCAGATTGGAGTAGGTTGGAAACGAACGGTCAGAGCATGAAATAAAAAGGGATAGGCGTTTCACCTATCCCTTCTTTTTATTATTGCTGATCGTGTCTTACATCCTTATAATCTTAAAGATGTGTGCGCAGCCGTTTTACAGCTGATGATTCTTTTTAATTTGTATCGTCGTCGTAGTCATCATTGTCTTCATCATCTTCTGCATCCTCTTCACCACTTGGAGCTGTAGTCGTATAGACGTCTTCTTTTACTTCACCAGTATCTGCTCTTCCCGAACGTACCGATGGTGTGGGAGGATTAGTTGTGGTGTAGATGTGAATGAGAACCACGTAAGAAGGATTTCCTACATTATCCACAGCTCTTCCATAAATGTAGTAATTCCCTGTCATAAAGAATTTTATGGGACGGCTATAATTATTCCACATATCCGTGTCTAGGGATTTCATATTTTCTTCGGTAAGCACATTGGAATCTTTATGTTCAGCGAATCGTTCTGAAATGAAAATCGATTTTGCTTTTAACCCACTGCCATCATCTGAAGCTAACACATGGAACTCATTGCTGACACCGGTTACAAATGTAGGATAATCCTGGTCTTCTGCTGTATCATCCAGACGTCCATAGACGGGGCGTGTCCAAACTTCAGGACCTGTAACATCCAAAAACACTTGTAAAGCAAATTCTGAAGTTTGATTATCCACCCGGTCATTGGCTCGCGCTCGAATCAAATTCCAGCCTTCACTCCAATTTGTTGTATCCAGAACAATAGGAGTTGGATTTACAGGGTCAATTGCAACCCATTCACCCGTTCCAATATCGAAATATTCAATTTTCTCTACACCCGCACGCAAATCATAAGCATATACGAAAATTTTGTTGTTCGGACCTACAAACCAACCGTTTTCATTTCGGTAACCTAAGGTGTAGTCTTCTTCTGGGTCTGCCAATTCATCATTTTCTACACGAAAATCGATAAACGGAGCCGTATTATCAATAATTACTTCAACCCGTACTTCGGGACCTTCATTACCCAGCTCATCTGTTGCTTGGCAAAAAATGGTGTGAGGACCTTCCTCCGCAATAGTAAACGTGCCTGTTGCAGCCCCATTCAATGTTTTGTCTGGGTCGTTTACATTTTCTAATTGGAAATTCTGACGGAGGGTATTTCCACTGTATACTTCCCATGGGTTGGAATCAAATTTAACTTTGATTTCTCGGATACGAATGGTTTCTTTTACGTTTTCACCATTCGCCAAAGGGATTTCAATGGTTTCGTATTTTGCCCAAATATAGAGGGTATCATTGCTAGAGGCATAATATTTCCCATCAATTTTGGAAAGACCTACTATTTGATAGCTATCCGCACTTGGTCCGCTTGCATCTTGTGCCAAGAGGGTAACTGGCATAATTCCTAGTACTAAAAAAATTGCTAAAAACGTGATCAGCTTTTTCATACCTAAGTTCTCCTTTAATGGTTGTCAGTCTTATCTAAGGTATGGTGTTAAACATATACCTTAATTCTTAACCTTATTCAAAATTAACCAATCTCGGTTAAAAGTCAAGTCTCCTTTCCCAGTTTTTAGAATTCCCTTTTTCCATTCACCAAAGCTACTATCACCAAAACTGGGATGGGTTGAATTCGCCCTTCATCGCTCAAATACTGAGAAAGTAGTTTCGCATCCTGAGAAAAGTTCTATCCTTACTGCTGAGATAGAATCCCCCATGCATGATCATTCGCTAACTACGTGAATATACGCAGGTATTTAACTTATCGGAACGGTGGATAAAAATACAAAATTTCTATATACTCTGTACTGAAGA
>CAYPZJ010000031.1:0-21553 GCA_964414635.1 uncultured Spirochaetia bacterium | reverse complement strand
CATGAATCTATGAGTAGTAATCAATCGGATTACTTTCTTGAAAAAGATACCTTACAACTCATTTACGATGAAGTATTCTTTATTCTTAATACCTATATCACCGCTGTTAAATCAAATGCCCGGCAGATCAGTTCAGAATACAATCTATATCCTTTGGCGAAAAATACTGTTATGCTAACAGGTGCCACATTATTGATTAGCTTTGTTATTCTTTATTTGCTCCTGGTATTTATTGAGTATTACCGCCACGTAATTAAACCTAAGAAAGGATAACAAAAAAAGAACCTGCTATGAATGGCATAATTGAAACAGGTATGAAATATTTGTGAATCAGATAGGGAATGCCTACCACCAAGTCAATTTAGAAATCAAAGCGTTGGATTCGATGGTTGAGTGTGTCTGCAATATATAGGCGGTTATTCACATAATCAAAGGCGACACCCTTCGGTGTATTAAATTCACCTAATTGATTCCCTGATTCCGGCGCACCATTCACCCCTTGGATAAAAGAAGTATGCCCTTTCCCTATCCAACCTTGATACACACCAGCGGCTGTCCATTTCTGCACCCGATGATTCCGTGAATCCGCGATATACAAATCACCTGTGCTTATATCTACCGTGATGTCGTACGGATAATAAAATGCACCATCCTGATAACCCGATCCTGCGGCACCCACAGCAGACCAGCCATCGATGTGCCCACTTCCTATCCAGCCATAATAATTACCATCGGTATCATATTTGCGGATACAATGATTCCCGTAATCTACCACATAAACAGAACCATCCAATGCCACATCAACCGATATTGGTTTATAGAAATATTCATCATCGGGTCCGGCAATATTTTGACATCCGGTGGAAAAATCACTCTGCCCACCCCCGACACAGCCCTGGTAGGTTCCATCGGCCAGGTATTTAACCACCCGATGGTTATTAAGATCCGCTACATAAATCGGATGATCAGGGTTGGATGGATCGGGATCGGATGACACCCCGTAGGGAGAATTAAAAGTATAATCACCAAATCCAGCACTTGCTCCTGTATTATGCCAATTTGCTACACCCCCACCTAGCCAACTGGTAGTAGCTACAGCCAAACCATCATGTGTCCAACGTGCCACATGATGCCCCGTTGAATTCGGAACGTAGATGTAACCCATATTGGTATCCACATGTAGGTTTACCGGAGCTGCAAAAGCCCCAAACGCATTATGCTCACAATAAGGATAATTGCCGGAATTTTGAGTCCAAGCAGTGTTATACACACCATTCCAACTTGCACAGGAACAACAACCGTTATCATACCGTCCTACCCAGCCTTCCCAGAGGGTGGTCGCTTGATGTTTTATCATCCGATCGGCTTCCATATCTGTGATATAAATATTCCCGGATGAATCGGTATTAATTCCGACCGGTTCGTTAAATCCAATCCCCGTATTTGCTGTGGATGCGGCTCCGTCAGTATTCCAACACGCACCAGCTCCACTATGAGCGCAGGATCCTCCCGCACCCATCCAACCATAGCGATCATCGATTGGATTGGTGGTAAACTGGAGTTCGCCAGAATCGCCAACATTTCCGCTGGCATCTGCGGTTAAAATATGATAATAGTAGGTGGTATTGGGTTGAAAACCTGTTACTTCCATCGTGTGAAAATATTCTGTGGTATCCGGATCAGCTGTGAATGATGTACCGGTTCCCAATTCAAATCCTGGGGTGGTAGCATACTCAAATTGTTCGGTTGCTTTTTCACTGGATGTCCACTCCCAAGTCGCGGAAGTATCGTCTTTCATAGTGAGAACCGGTCCTTCCACAAAATCTGGGGGAAGGGAATCTCCAAGTGGAATAGCAGGTGTTTCAAAACTACCTTCCGAACTGGATACTACAATTCCCGAGGCGGATTCAGCATATGTAACAAAATAATAAGTCACTCCTGCACCCAAACCATCTAACGTAAGGGTGTGTACCGATGCATAAACAGAGGAGGGTACAAATGGATACCGTAATGCTGAAGCAGACGAAAAACCTGATTCGGTACTGTATTCCACCCAACTTGTGGCTAAACGGTTGGTTTCCCAAACAATAGTTGCACTATCCGAATCTACTACATCCACAAAAGGATCCAGGGATATTTGAAAATCAACCGAAGTCGTTGTGGTGCTAGTAGTAATACTAGTTATGCTTATCGAAGTTGTTGTATCACTGGAGGATGAAGGAATTATTGTAGTGCTAGAACTTGTTGTGGTACTAGTCGTTAAATCATCGTAGAATGTATCGAGTGTATGTACACAGCTTTCAAATAGTATAAAAAGGGTTCCTACTACGACCAGAAAACCAAGTAAATACCCAAATATACGAGTGCCTTTCATGGACTTAAAAAATTGCATAACTTGCTCCTACTGTTACAAAATGAATCAATTTAGCGGAATTAGGATCAAAAATGATATAGGCTCCATAACTCATTTGGATCTTCAAATCAGGGATTATATGATAGGTGAATGAAAACCGAGGAAGCAATCCCGCCAGATTACCCGCAGTGGTCCGATCACCTTTGGAAACAACGCTGCTATCTAATACCCCTTCTAATTCAAAACAAAATCCTGCCTTTTTATGTATCTTTATTTGATATCCAGCTAATAAGGATGCGGGAACATGAATTACAGATAGATTCCGATCATCCCCTGGTACACGCCCTTCATCCAACGTATATGAGAAAAAATAAACCCCGATCCCTGCATATAAACCAGGGATTCCAAACCGATCAAAATGAAACCGTCCCGCTAAATTAACTACAGGAATACGTTCGCTTGTTACACGGGCATAATCTCCTCCCACAATAGGGAATCCAATATTAAGAGCCATCGAAAAGTGTCGTGTTCCAGGTTTTCGTCTTCGTTTCTTTTCTTCGGGTTCTTTGGGCGTCTCTTCTGTAAAGGCTGTATCATCTTCCATTGTTTCCCACAGATCTTCTACACCTTCTTCGCGTTCAGGTTCTTCTGTTTGCTCTGGCTCTGGATCAGCGTCGGTATTCGATTCTTCTATGGAATCCACATCCAAGTCTGTATCGGTTTCGGGAATAGGCTCCGGGGGTGATGATTCTGGCATATCATCCGCCTCTTCCGATAAATCCGGTTGTTCTGCTTCTGAACCATCGGAAAAATCCGGTGTATCTTGTGCATATATGATCGATGCCATGCCCAGTAATCCCCATATAAGAATCCCTAGAAACAGAATGCATCCCTTCAACCAATGGTTTCGCATTTGTTTATTACATAAATAGATCATCCGATTACTCACCTTTATTTTTTCCATAATTGTATACGATGATTCCCTGCATCCAAAACATAGATATTGGTACTATATACCAACACATCGGATGGTTCATTCATCTCGGCATATCCATTCCCCGAACCAGGAGCAGGACCCGATTGATATTCTTCCAATCCGCCTCCCAACCATCCTATAAACGATAAAGTTGCATAATTCCAGAGTTGAACCCGATGATTTTGGGAATCAGCAATATACACAATATTTTCATCGGGATCATGAAATACACCCATCGGTCCATTAAATTCTCCCGAATCATTTCCAGATGGAGGTGCATTAACCGTAAGGATTCCAGATACGCCTGCACCGAACCATCCAAGAAAAGTTCCATCGGTTTGTATTTTCATCACTCGATGATTGTTATAATCACATACCAACAAGTATCCATCCGCTGTTAAGGTCATCCCTCGGGGATTATCAAAACTGGTATACGTCACACCCGATGTATTACCCACACCTGTTTGCCAATTGGATTGATCATTCCCAATGGAACCAATAAAATTCCCATCCGAATCCCATTTATCTATTCGATGGTTATCTCGATTACTGATATATAAATTCCCATCTGAATCAACCACCACATCCCAAGGATTATCAAACCACCCATCACCACTACCTGCTGTTGTACCACTACCTGTGTTATAACCAGTGGTATTACCTCCTCCAAGCCACCCAAAATCTAAGGCATTGATTCCATGCTTCACGATCCGATGATTGTTATGATCTGCCACCCAGAAAAATGGGATCGCTCCATTGAATCCAATACCTGTGGGGGTGTTATAGCCACGACGGTCAGAAGATGGAACACGAGAATAGTCACCATTTCCAAAATTTTCTCGAAATCCATCGGGTGATCCACCAGCACAGCTATTGTTATCATACTGGCCTATCCACCCGATCCGCCGATTTCCAGCCATATCTTCTTTGGTTACCCGATCGTTTCCCGTATCCGCAACAACCACGGTTTCTCCTGGTAATAAAGCAAATCCACGAGGTACATTAAAGCCTCCGGAGCATCCTGCACTCGGCGTTCCTCCCGATTCAAACCATCCTGTTTGCCCCGCACCTATCCATCCCATATACAATCCGGCATCCAACGTCGTATACGTATCAGGCGCGTATTCTACCGAATAGCCTTTTTTTGTGGATCCAATAATATCTACCGTATAGGATGTTCCCTTTATCAAACCCGGAATGGTTATGGTGTGATATTTTGTATAAATTCCGGTATCCACATCCGGGTAGGTGGTACCTGTTCCTGGAGCAAAAATCGGATTGGTACTATATTCCACTTTTGTTTTTACAGGATAATTCGTCATATACGAGAGTGTAATGGAATCTTGTGTGATATTATCAACCGTTGGACCATCAATCACTAACACGGTTGGAATTCGACTATCGGTTGTTGAAAATGTATAGGGACCCCAATATGCTTGTTTGTAGCTCGCAGTAGTACAGATTATATAATATTCGTACTTCGTTCCAAGATCCAGATTATCCAATATGACTGTATGATTTTGTTCATACGTAGGATCGGTATAGATATCCGCAGGATAGCGTACTCCCGTACCATACACAAACTCAGGTTCATCAAATTCTACCTGACAAACAGCATCCACATCCGTTCCCCAAACAATGGTTACCGATTGATCGGCAATTGGTCCAACCGTTGGTTCTGATAGCATAGTGGGAAGCGCTCCTGGATCGGTACTTGTACCGGTTGTGGATTCGGTTCCCGTCCAACTAGTTTCCGATGTAAAACTTTTCGTTGTCGTAGTGGAACTCGATTCCGATGGATTAGAATCGATACTGGTACTTGGATCTTCGGGTGAAACAAAACCGTATGGATGGGTTTTGCATACAAGCGAAAATCCGAGTAGGACGAATAGGGTAAGTCCAACACTAAGTGTAATACGGTAAATCATACTACCTCGCTCAAAAATCAAATCGTTGAATACGATGGTTATCGGTATCGGCTACATATAATCGCTCATTTACATAATCATACGCAACCGCTTCAGGTTCGTTAAATTCCCCCAATCCCGTTCCTGACTGGGGAGGTTGCTCTGTCCCGGTGGCAAATGTTGTATGCCCTTTCCCAAGCCAACCAACATAGGTTCCATCCCCTTCCCACTTCTGTACCCGATGATTCATCCGATCCGCTACATAAAATTCACCCGTATCCAAATCAATCGAGATATCATTGGGATAATAAAAAGAACCATCTACGTATCCCGCAGTACTTGCTTCACCAAGCTCCCATCCGGTGGTATGACCATTTCCAACCCATCCCTGATATACACCTGCGGTGCTATATTTACAAATACGATGGTTACGATAATCCACAATCAATACATCTCCCGAAAGGGATACCTTTACATCGATAGGAAGCGAAAAATACCGTTCTTCCGGGCTATCGATGGTATCGCAACCCGTAGCAAAATCCTCCTGCCCCCCACCAACACATCCAATAAAGTTTCCCGATGAATCATATTTTATAACCCGGTTGTTATACGTATCTGCAATATAAATATGATTGTCTGGATTCGCAGGATCGGGATCAACACCAACCCCGTGGGGACGATCAAACTGATAATCTCCTAGCCCTGTTGGTGTTGCAAGATTATTCCAACCCGTATTTCCACCCCCTAGCCAACTATCGTTTGGAATAGCAAATCCCGAAGCAGACCATCGAGACAACCGATTGTTCGTTGCTTCTGCAACATACATATATCCATTATTGGTATCCACGGTGACCTTAATAGGATTCCAAAACGCCCCAAAAACCCCATTCATATCATTTCGCGCATATGCTCCCGATTGACTCCAGCCGGTTTTATGTTGTCCATCTGGTGATCCACCATCACAGGTGTTATTATCATACTCTCCAACCCATCCTTCCCAATATGCATTAGCTTGGAATTTCTGGATTCGTTGATTCCCGGTGTCTGCAACATAGACATTCCCATTGCTATCAATTTCCAGTCCCCTTGGAGTCTTCATCGATCGATTTGTGCATCCCTCAGCAGGATTTCCAGCAGTTGCCCAACAGGGTGATGGCGAACAACTGGCTCCATTTCCTACCCATCCATATCGATGATCCAGCATCTGTGTTTGGAAAGTTAATTCACCGGTATCGGCGAGATTACCAATTGCATCGGAGGATAAAAGATGGTAATAATATACCGTATATGGTTCCAATCCTGATAAAGTTAAGGAATGCTCATAATCCGTAGTTCCCGCATCGGCAACAAATCGAGTTCCTTCTCCCAATTCAAATCCTTCTTCTGTACTATATTCCACCTCTGCTGTAGATCGTTCACTGGCTAACCATTCCCATGTTATCGTTGTACCAATTAAACTCACCTCAGTTGGTCCCAGAATGAATTCGGGAGGGGCGGTATCTCCTACGAGAATTTCAACCGTTGTAAACGTCCCAACGTCGCTAACTACCGCTAAACCCGCTTGATTGGTCGAAATTACGACATAATAATAGGTTTCTCCATTGGCTAAATTGGGAAGCCGTACCTGGTGATTTTGTGCATATACATTCGTTGGGTTGGCTGGAAACCGAGCACCGAATCCTAACATAAAATTGCTGTCCGTAGAGTATTCCACCTGGGATGCAGTTTCCTGATCGGTAGACCAAAGAAAGGTTGCAGCATTGGTTACCACATCAACTACCAATGGACCAAATGTAATCGTTGGGGATTCTTCCGGTATGTAAGTGGATGACGATTCTGTTGTGGTGCTCACCGTTTGTTTGGTTTGGGATGTATCCGTACTGGCAACGATGGTTGTGGTGGTGGATTCTTCCGGTGTTAAATAAAAATCATCCAATGAGCTTTTACACACCACAGCAACTAATAACCCGAGTACTAAGCCCAGAGATACAATTATGACAAATCGGTGATAAAAACCTGATGAATATCCTGTTTTAGAAAACCGCATAGCTTGCTCCTAACGTGATAAAATGAAAGATTTTTAAGGATCCTGGATCATACAGGATATGGGTTCGGTAAATAAACTCAATTTGGAGCCGATCCAGTACTGCAAAACCAACGCGTACATGGGGCATCATAAACAAATTGCTTCCAACCGAAGAAATCTCTTGTTGTGTAACTCGGTTAATATCCAAACCAAAGCCCATCAATAGGCCAATGGAAAGGCGATTTCCAAAATGAGGTTCATATCCCCCTGCAATATAAAGAGGAATATGCACAACTTGATAATTACGATTAGGAAGAGGAACGTGTCCATCCTGCAAATCATACATAAAAACCATACCACCAACGGTCGCAATCAACCCTTCTAAATCCAGAAAATCAAAATGGAATCTCCCTTCAAGATTACCTAAAGGGATTCGCTCACTGGTTACATCAGCATAGGAACCCCCGACAAACGGGAAGCCCACATGCAAGGCAAGATCTAACATATAGGGTCGATCTTCAAGCTTGGTTGCATCCGATGCATCCGTATCTTCTATTGAAACAGAATCAGAAGAAGTAGGTGTTGGGGTAGTTGGGGGATCGGATTCCGCAAATAAATTTACGAATAAAGCAAGGAAAATAAGTACAAGCAAACCTTGTACTACTCTAATTTTTCGGATAGTATACATATCAAAAACCTAATTGCTCCGTGCCGCGTGCTAATTATATAATATATCGCTTTTTGATATTAAAAACCATTGACATAAAACAATTTGTAAGCTATACTTTATAATCCATGCTCAAATCCGGAAAACGGTTTCGTGCAAGCAGGAAGCGTATTCCCGAATGTGCTTTGGGGAGTGCATGAACCTTGTAGTTTTAGGAGATACGTATGTATTCCAACATCCAATTATTTATACTCGGCTTCGGTTTCTTTTTCTTCCCTTTAATATGTGCCTGTTCTCATGATTCGCCAGTTCCCGATGATGATAACCATTCCACTCAGATCCAAACTACTCAAACAAACAATTCATCGCTACCGCCTCCAGCGTATGATATCACCCGAGTATGTACAGACACTAAGGATAGCATTTATGAAACCCCATTGGATTTACCTCCTATGGAAAATTCTTTGAAGGGACAGATTGTCGGTTGTTATGAAGATAAAACGGTTTCTGCCAACGATGCTTCCCAGATTTTATCCCTACTAACGGTTGCAGATACCACGACCTCTCACTCCGCAACAAGGTACGTGATATCCTATCGAACCTATCGAGCGCCTGGAGTTCCTGGTATTGGAACTGCACAAGTCTATATTCCCGAAACCCTACCCCATACACCATCACCACTTATAGTAATTGCGCATGGAACCGTTGGATTAGCGGATGCGTGTGCTCCATCCATTACAGAAGGAATTCAAACAATGATTTTACCTTTTGCCAATAATGGGTATCCTGTGATTGCTCCAGATTATGCAGGGATGGGAAACGCTGGAATTCAAGGTTATAGTGATCCAAAGGATACGGGGTTTTCTGTTTTGGATGCAGCTCGTGCTTTACGCTCTTTATTACCTGCATATTATCTTAGTGAGGATATTTATATCATCGGTCATAGTCAGGGTGGGGGAGCATGTTATCAGGCTTTGGCAAATGAGCCAACCTATGGGATTGGAGGAACGTTGAAAGCAATCATTCCTATCGCAGGGAAATATCAGTACGACGACGAAATTCCCATTTATCCTTATAAATATCCCTCACTTATACCGGTTGATGGGGGAACTTTTACCACAGTGCTAATGGCATATGCATTTGGGTATAATCAATTGGGACCGGGTCATGAGCTTGATTTATTTGCATCAGATAAACGTACCGCTATTCAAGACCTAATAACTCAAAAGTGTGTTTATGGTATTCAAGCCGCGCTTCCTTCCATTGCAAATACCTATGCGGAATTGCTGGATCCAACATTCTTAAATTCCGTAGTGAATTGTTTAGAAGGTTCCACTTGTACCGATCCGGGAGCAACGTATACAAACTGGATGCAAGCAAAGTATATCCCTTTTACTAATACAACAGTGGATGTACTGGTTGTTCAGGGAATGAATGATACCCGTTGTACCCCAACCAATCAAGCCTGTGTGGTACAAGCAGTACAATCCCAGGGAATCACACCAACACTTTGGCTGGAAGAATCCGCTGATCATACTACGATCGTAACCCAAAAGATCGGTCTCATTCGCGATTGGGTACAAGCACATCACCAGGGGAATACCCTCCCCAATGGACACGATGGGGTTAGCACATTGCCAGCGTGTAATTGATTTGATCTGAAATTAATACTGGAATAATACCCTAGGAGTTGTAATGGATCTCATCGGTTCATATCATGTTAAACCCTTTCCCCCTTCGCGCTTGGGAATCCGAGATGCGCTGGCAATCGCAGGAAAAAAGCCTTATGTTGGGGCATTTCTTGAAATTGATATAACCGATTGTCGACAACGAATCAAAGCATATCGAGCTCAGCATCATCGTTCCCTTGCATTACTAACTTATATCACAAAATGTATTAGCCTTGCACTTGAACATCATCCTGAACTCCACGCCATCCGAAAAGGGAAACGAAAATTAATCCAATTCGATCACATTGATGTGGTAATCCAAGTGGAACGGATGCTCCAAAACACGCGTACCCCAATGCCCTATGTTATCCGTCGTACCAATGAAAAATCCATCTCCGTTATGCAACAGGAGATCGAACAAGCCCAAACAAAACCACTGGCGCCAGGTCAAATCAGTTTGGATGATGAAAAAAATAGCCATCTTCGTCAGATTTACCCAATTTTACCACAGTGGATCCGACGAATATTTTGGAGAAGATTCTACGCAAATCCTTTTTTCCAAAAAAAAATAAGTGGATTAGTCGGCATTACATCCCTATCTTCGTATGGTTCTACATCTGCTTGGGTCTTACCTTCCCCCACGATCCCTATAAGTATCGCTTTGGGAGGGATTGTTAAAAAACCTGGAGTTTTCAGAGGAACGATTTGCATTCGTGAGTTTCTTTGCTTAACTCTGTTTATGGATCACGATTTGGTTGATGGGGCTCCCATTGCTCGGTTTGTGAGGGAGCTGATTGGTTTAATTGAGCGGGATACAGCACAACTTTTAGATATCTAAATGTGCTTGAATGCGTACTTCTTAACGTAGTTCGTCGGAAATCCCGTGTCAAACTTGAAATTCTTTATTTTTTTTCAATATCCAGAATTCGCTAAGCTCTTGTATCACAAACGGATACGCTGTTTTTTTGCGTCTTTTTGGCTCCATATCATACCATGCGACTTGACACCTTGGTATCTATTTTGTACATTAGGATTAGCAAAATAAACCTTGTAGAATGGAGGTATAGCTATGAACAAAGCTGAACTCATCAATGCAATCGCAAAGAAATCGGGGCTTCCAAAAGCAACCTGCGAAAAATCCCTGAATTCTTTCATGACGGTTGTAAAAGACACCTTAAAAAAAGGTGACAAAATCATGTTGGTTGGTTTTGGTACTTTCCAAGTACAACAGCGAAAAGCCACCACTGGTGTTAATCCTCGAACTAAACAAAAGATTAACATCCCCGCAAAGAAAGTGGCTAAGCTCAAATTCAGTGACTCAATCAATGACAATCTGAACAAAAAACGCTAACTAACCAGATTTGTACTAGTTAAGTGATTTTTATCCGGGCAGGTTTACTTCGGTATGCTTGCCCTTTTTCATTTCAGCCTGAAATATTCTTTCATCCTACAAACCATAATAATGGGAATCAGCAGCAAACAATACAAACAACGAAGGATACGAATTCATGGATAAACAGGGGAGCACTACCTATCATACTTCGATTCAGCAGCTCATACAATCACGTAGCTCGTGGCGTTCTTTTTCAACGGATCCAATCGGAGGACTGGATCTTAAAAATTTGGACCAATTTCAGCAGGAAATCCCTGATTTTATGGGATTGGGTACCATACCTATACATATCATTAAGCGATCTGTGATGGAGGATACAACTGAAAAACTCGGGGATTACGGCATGTTTAAAAACGCTCAGTATTTCGCTGCAGGATTTATCCCACACACGCTTCTGGGTTATGTTAATTATGGGTATCAATTGGAGCATGTGGTTTTAAAACTATATGACATGAATTTGGTTTCGTGTTGGGTGGGATATTTTAATCGTGCTTTTTTTACCCAATTTTTTAATAAAAAAACCGATACCATCCCCGCTATCCTAATCTTTGGAAATCCTCACAATCACCGACATTTACGGGAGCGAGTAGGTCGCCAGGTAGTGGGAGCAAAAAAGAGAAAACCTTTTGAGCAGTTGTTTTTCAATACGAACGTAGAAACTCCGTTAGATTACTCAACGGAAAAGCCTATTCACAAAGCCTTGGAAATGGTTCGGTTAGCACCATCCTCCGGAAATACCCAACCATGGCGAGTTATTCAAAAGGATACTACCTATCATTTTTATAAGATCCCTGTAAACAAAAACTACAATAGCATGGGGCTTCATCATGTTGATATGGGTATCGCATTTTGTCACTTTGATTTAACATTGAATGAATTAGGTATCCATGGAAATTGGGGAAATTTTATTCCCCAAGGCATCGAACCGCCTTCACAATGGGAATATATAGCCAGCTGGACCTTATAAATTCGAAAGGAGAACAGAATGGATGATACCCAGCGATCCACTCTATGCATAAGATGGAATCGTAGGATGTTTTACTACGGATTTCTACTAGTGTTAATATCACTTTTATATGGAAGCATGCCTGCGTTGGTCCTTGGAGAAGTATATCCCACCTCCTCCCATTCTTACGAAAGCTACGGTTTTGAACCCCAAATGCAAGTGATTGTGGATTGTGAATACACTTTTGAAGAAGCGATTGCAGGCTCCGGAGCACCATCGTTTATCCTAAACGCTCTGGAACTGATTACGGTAACGTATTACAGTATGGATCAACAACTTCACCAGGGGCAAATTCTAATCCATCATGAATTGGTTGAGGAGGTACGCCAATTATTCTTCCATCTGCGAGAACAACGCTTTCCGATTGAGAAAGTGATTCCTATTGTTGCGTATAACTGGGATGATCGGGCTTCTATGGCAGATAATAATACGTCTGGTTTTAATTATCGGGTGATTACTAATGGATCCCAATTATCCATGCACGCATTCGGAAGAGCTATAGATATTAATCCCCGGTTAAACCCATATATCCACGGACAAAACATACTCCCAGAAAACGGTGCTTATGATCCTTCTATTCCAGGAACTATCACAGAAGATAACGAATGGGTACAATTATTATGCGACCATGGTTGGAGTTGGGGTGGCCACTGGCGATCTCTTAAAGATTACCAGCATTTTGAAAAGCGGCTGTCACCCTAATCATAAAGAGAAAACCAAATAATAATGGAATACATCAAATAAATAAAACAAGGAGTTAGATAACCCCCTCCCAATACACTACACCTGTAGTGGCTAATCCTACCGCGATGGCTAGTAAGTATACAAAACTAAAATTATAAAAACGGTTTCGATCGGTAAACCAGATATGCTGATTCAGGATTACTCTTCCTGGAGTCTCCCCTGCGCGGTTTTAAACATAAAAAAAATGATCGACTCCGACAACTCACACCTATATGTTAGTAGATCAGAGAATGGAGAAAAACAAGCTGTCTGGAAGCGATTTGGGACCGATGCTATTTTTTTCATCATCCCTGTTTTTTTCAGGTTGCCGAATGTTTCGTCGTCGTAAGGGGGCAATGATTCATTTGGGATTCTCACGGGCATAGAAAACGAATCGTGTGTATTCTATAACGTTTTCGCTTTTGGGAACAGAAAAATAACAAGTGTGGATAGTATTATGTTGATCAATAAATGCATGGCTACCATAGCCTGTTGTACTGCGTGACTGATCAAGCTTTGTATCGTAGCAGATCGACTCAGTTTTTGACTAATCCACGTGATGGAAACAGGTGCTGACTAAATAAAGGGAAAATATACGCCGGAGCAATCTCAAACAAACTGGGCAGATGCATGCTATGGGTTGCCCGATACAACACGGTACCACCACACCCACACCGAGTACAATCTGTTTTAGACGTATACGGACATTGAAATCGCAAACTCCCATCGGTATTGTATCCCTCATGGGTGCCAAATGTATGACATGTGTTTGGTGATGACCAACGCAATTTCTCTTTACTGCCCGGAGTCATATTATCCACCGTTTTTTTATTCACTAACAATAATCCTGGAAACTCTTTTTTTAGTGTCCAAAACGTGTGTAAAAGCTGCTTGCGTTCCTCAAGTGTTGGTAATTCGGGATCCAGAGATTCCTCTGAATGTATCCAATTTTCAGTAACACAATTCAACATGATATGTTGTACACGAGGTAATTCGGATACAAATTCGCATAAGGCTCGTTCATTTCCCAACAAGGATCGATAAAGGGTGGTATGAACAATGATGGGTCGGGGATTGGTGGTTGTTTCCAAATGGTGGCGAATCCGGTCCGTGGTTCCGGTTCCGCGAATCCGATCATTCAAATCGGGCGGACCATCAATGGAAAGAAAGAATAGGGTAGGGTGAACACCATTATATCCTAACGTTCCATTAGTAAATACGATTGTAAATGGAAAACGAGAACAAGCATACTGAACCACACGAGGTCGCAGCATGGGTTCCCCTCCCAGAATAACCGAACCTACAATTCCTCTATGATATAAGGAATCTAAAAAACCTAGCATCTCCGTATCATTCAATTCTCGATGGGTATTATGTTCAGTAAAAAAACAGCTGGGACAATTAAGATTACAGCGAGCGGTAATTTCCAGCGAACTGTTATAAATGGATTTGACAAAGCGGCTTTTAAAACTACCCCAAAGGAAGCGCAGTACCGGGTAAAGTCCTGGAAGATAAATCATGGATACTGATCCATCCTATGGTGCCTTTGATAAATTCTGAAGGTAACGCTTCATCGCAGAGGAAGACCAGTCCGCTGCACCAAGTAAGCGTCCTTCAAGATTGAATTGGGGATCAATAATATAAGTAACCGGAATGGTTTTCGCCTGATACGTTTTCCCAACCTCCCCAAAACGATCCAATCCAATGGAGAACGTATATCCTTGGTTCTGTACAATTGATTCAACTTTTTGGATGACTTCCGCACTATTCCCCCGGTATAATTCCTGTTCCACACTAATCGCCAATACATCAATAAAAGCGGGATCCACTTGTTGATACAATTGTTCCATGGAAGGCATTTCCAACCGACAAGACGGACACCATGTCGCCCATAAATTTAGAACAATCACTTTTCCCTTGTAATCTAGCAGTTCGTGGGTGTTTCCTTCTATCCCGGTGAATTTCACATTTTCCGCTTGTATCACATCCTTTGTCGTGGATATCCCCAATTTCAATGCATCCCGCTGGGGTGTTGATTCGCACGCTCCATTTAACCCACTTAGGAACAGCACTCCAAATAGTATACTTAATCCCAACCGTTTCATGCTGCCTCCTTTATTAGGTCATGCTGCCCTTTTTGTCGTATTAGAAACCACCCGTATAATAAGCCTTCCAATATACCGAGTGTAATCAAAATTCCGATCCAGGCATTTCCTAAATGATATCCCAACCCCAAATAAATCATATCAAACATCCAACGGGTAACCCAAAACATATCCCAAGCACCTTGCAATGTCACATAGCTAATCGCTGCTAATGAATCCCCATGAGGGATTAGATGGATTAAAAACAGCACCAGAACACCCAATCCAACAGCATAAATGATCCCCCGTATGATCCATTTTACTATCTTCCTTGATAGAATCCTTTGTAATAACCCAACCAACAAGAAAAAAGCAATCCGAACCGTTTCAAACAAACAACTAATGAGAATCCCCGACAATAGAAAGGTACCTGGGGCTAATCCACTCTCAAAAAGACCCATCCGGTAAACCAGAAATAAAACAATTAAGCAATAAATCCCAGTATATACGACTATTCGGTATAGTAAACTGAGTATGGGTTGCAGATACATGGGAATGGTGTGTTCAAAACTGGAATGATTTTTCAATGTACCCATGATATAGTTTGGGATCGGTTGTGTATTGCGTAACGAGATACTGGCAAATTCATGCATCGCAAATAAACATATAAGAATGATAAATAATCCTAAAAGCGGAGGCATAGCAGGTAAAAACATGCTTTCTGGGTTTTCTGCAGGATTTAGGGAAGCATACAGAAAAAATAAATAGCCTGCCAGAGCAAGAATCAATGAAAAAAGTATATCCTTATTCTGTTTGGCATACGATTTCAAGGTGGGAACAAGTGCACTCGAATTACTCAAATGTTACCTCGTTTCTCGGAAAACTCCGATGATGATTGCATTGAACATAATAAAAGTACTACTGGAACCCAACCTGATTGAGCCGTTTCTTGTCTCATCATTTCGATGAAAAAATAAAATGAATTAGCGTATTTGATACGATCAAGTGTTTTTTAATAGTACATTATCCCATGGAATAATGAATCGATGACCTCAGAATCCCTAACGAATCATAAAAGACAAGTAGGAACGCTTTTTAACATCCAACGGTTTTCCACACACGACGGTCCAGGTATCCGTACAACTGTATTTTTTAAAGGTTGTTCCAATCGGTGTTCCTGGTGCCATAATCCGGAGTCTATTTATCCCACAAAACAACTACAGCTGTTTCCAGAACTATGTACTCGATGCACTCGATGCGTCGACGTTTGTCCAAATCAGGCACAGGTAGTGGAACCCACAGAACGAAAATATGATTCCAATCGATGTACGCTTTGTGGCGCGTGTGTAGCAGTGTGTTATACAGACAGTCTTGTCATGGCAGGAATAGCAATGGATGTACCAACCATTCTTGATGAGGTACGGAAAGATCGTTCCTTCTATGAGGAATCCGGTGGGGGCATTACGGTTTCTGGTGGAGAACCTGTCCTACAGCATGCATTTTTATTGGAGCTACTAACAGCAGCCAAATCCGAGGGAATCCATACGGTGCTGGAAACCGCAGGGAATTATCCTTACTCCCATCTAGAAAAGCAGCTCCCTTATCTCGATTTAGTTTTATACGATTTAAAACTGGCTACACCCACACTATCCACCCACTATATTGGTAACGATGGGCATCGGATTTTTGAAAATCTCCGAAACCTGGCACAAACCAAAACTCCCATTGCCGTTCGGACACCCGTAATCGGTGGGGTGAACGACAATCCAGACGAAATTCGCAAGCTAGCACAATTTATTGGTGATTTAAAACCGGTCGAATATTACGAGCTTATGCCGTATCATCGAATGGGGATTCGTAAACGATTAAGTCTGGGATGGAATGCGGAAACGAATTTTTCGATTCCTGAGAAGGGGGTTTTAAAGAGGTTGGCTAATATTGCCAGGGAATATGTAGAGGTGGTTAAACCCGAGGAGTAGCAGGTGGTTGGTTTATGTGAGATGATTGATAGTAGTCGAATACCAGTAATAGTGAGCTGTAGGGTAGGGGGATTAATATTCCATGGTGAATCCTATTTTCACACTTTTTTGAATGACGCTGGCTTGAAATACCGGTTCAATCGCTATTTTTTCATCTTCTGTGTTTGTATTATGGGATTGGTTATACTCCCATTGCAATTGTTCACTTTCGCGTTTTTGGCGTATCCCATAGGTCAATAACACAGCTGCTAGCGTCATACACCCGATGGTACCGATTGTTAATCCAATACGACCTTCTTCTTCCAATCCATAATAGGAATAATAATCACTGAAAAGCAAACTCCCAATAGTAATTGCAGGGATTGCCGCTAGGGAAGAACCAAAGGCAATCGCTGTTACAGATCGATTGTAGGCACTAACATGTGCAGGAGTGGGCTCTTCAACATCATGAGGTCTCGGATGTGCATGGTTTTCATTGGATGTTTGACTTGTAGATTGGCTCGTTTGTTGGGAAGCAGTCGCTGCGTGTTGATTATCCGATGGAATGTAGGTTCCTGAATGCCATACGGAGCGTGCCACACGATATTGACGTATGCTATTGGATATCCCCATGATACCACGAATGGTTAGAAAAATAGAAGACACTGTGAATGGGATATACTCATCCCCAAATTGGCTTCCTATAGTAAATCCAGCACTCATACCGATTGCAGTAACTGTTAATACACTGTTTCCTATAATTTTGGTTACTGCTCGTCGGCGCATCTGAAACTGAAATGTTTGAATCGAATAATAGTTACTAAGTTCAACTGGATTATTCTTTTTGTAGCCTCCAATAATAAAGTTGGTCAAACCCATTGTAAAAAAAACGGAAACCGGAAGCATCGCTGCTTCCTCAAATGCCCCAATATGCCCCAACGATGAAAATCCCATAAGAGTATATATAACACCACGTACAATATTACCCTGGGCATCTATTTCCCGAAGCCGCTTTACTGATTCAAATCCGTCATAGGTTGGTTTGGGTTGGAACGGTGTGATGGTAGTTGCTTTTTCTGTTTCGGATTGGTCATCCCAATAGGAATCAAAAGCATAGAGTGAAGAACTCAGCCCTGTTACGGTACAAGCGAGGATTACCAGAATAAGTAGAAGTTGATGGGTCGTTTTCATGTGAACCTCCAAAGTCGTTGATCACCTCTATTATTTCAAATAGTGTGCCAACAATAGATTTGATTTCGACAGGGCGTTTTAAAGGTTTGCGAGAATATAAAGGGATTGCAAGGTTAAATAGATCATTTCAAAATGAAATGTATGAAGGGCAGCTTACACGTCGAGAATCATTTGTATTGGATTTTCGAGGATTTCTTTGATTTTCACCAAAAACGAAACCGAATCCTTCCCATCAATGAGGCGGTGATCGTAGGATAAGGCGAGGAACATCATAGGGCGGATTACAATGGTATTATCCCGAACCACAGGACGTTCCTGGATTGCATGCATACCCAGTATCGCCGATTGAGGTGCGTTAAGCAAAGGAGTAGATAACATCGAACCAAAAATTCCTCCATTGGTGATTGAAAACGTTCCTCCGGTGAGTTCATCCATGGATAACTTATTGGCTCGTGCTTTTTCTGCTAATTCAGCAAGGGTTCGCTCGATAGCCCCAAGCGAAAGCTGCTCGGCGTTCCGAATGACTGGGACGACCAACCCGCGGTCTGTTGATACCGCAATCGCAATATCTGTATATTCATGATAGAGAATATCATCCCCATCGATTTTCGCATTGATAATAGGCATATTTAGCAACGTGATTGAGCAGGCTTTGGTGAATAACGACATATACCCTAGTTTGATTCCATATTTATCTTTAAACCGTTCCTTATACGTTTCACGAATAGCAATCAGCTCCGTCATATCTACTTCGTTAAAGGTGGTAAGCATCGCAGTTTCATGCTTCGCAGCTAGCAATTTTTTGGAAATGGTTTTACGAAGCATAGTCATACGTTCCCGACGGGTTTTCCGGTTGGAAGATAAATCAGAAGAGGGATCTATAGTGGTTTCCGATTGGGTTTTTTCATTGGGTTGCGATTGTTGTTGGTTTGGCTCGGCTTTCTTTGATTCGTTTTCCTTTTTTTGTACGGCTTTTAAGGCATCTTCTTTTCGAATACGTCCATCTGCACCATGTCCTGTAACCTGTTCGGCATCAATCCCTGCTTGATCGAGTATATTGGCTGCAACGGAGGTGATTTTGGGCTTGCTCCCCTCATTTTTAAACGCTTGATTTGCTTCATTACTCTCGGTGCTTGTGCTGGAATAGGTTTTATTTTCATTGGAATCCGATTGCTTTTCCTTTTTTTCTGCATCTTCCTGATCAATTTTCGCAATAATTGTTCCTACTTCAATAGTCTCACCTTCGTCCTTTAGAATTTTAAGGATACCGGATGCTTCTGCTGCAATCTCCACCGATGCTTTTTCTGATTCTAATTCACAGATGATTTCATCCATATCCACCCGTTCCCCATCTTTCTTCAACCAGCTGGCGATACTTACTTCTGTTATTGATTCACCCATCGAAGGCACTTTTACTTCAATAATCATACCTAAACCTTTCATCTAGACTTCATCGGATATAAAAAAACGCAAACCTGTGCGTATTTCATATTACGAACCCGCTCCGAATGCTCGTTCTAATAAATCCGTTTGTTCTACTATATGGCGTTTAAAATATCCATTAGCTGGAGAAGCGCTCTCATCCCGAGATATCACTTCCAAATCAACTGTTTTTACCTTTTGAGCCATATAATACCACGCTCCACTATTTTCCGATTCTTCCTGAACCCAATAAAACTGGTTCGCACGTGTATATCGCTTAATTATTGCTTGAATTTCTTTTTCAGGAAATGGATACAATTGTTCCAATCGGATTAAGGCAGTATCTGTGATCGTATCTTCCTGTTTCTTTTTTAATAAATCATAATACACCTTCCCCGAACAAAACAATAACCGAGTTACCTTTGCAATTCTCGCATCGGGATCATCCATCACACGTTGAAACGTACCCCTCGAAAAATCTTCCAACCGGCTTACACACTGTGGATTGCGTAGTAAGCTTTTTGGTGTAAACAAGATCAATGGTACCCGGAACGAATAGGACATGTGAGCACGCAATAAATGAAAAAAATTCGCAGGGGTGGTACAGTTTGCGATTTGCATATTATTCTGGGCACACAGGCTAAGAAATCGCTCGATGCGAGCGGAAGAATGTTCGGGACCTTGCCCTTCATACCCATGGGGAAGATACAACACAATCCCATTGGATCGGTTCCATTTCACCAAGGAACTGGAAATGAATTGATCAATAATAATTTGTGCGCCATTTACAAAATCACCGTATTGCGCTTCCCAAATTGTTAAGCCACAAGGATTTGCACAGGCATACCCATATTCAAATCCTAGCACACCATATTCTGACAAAAGTGAATTGAGTATCCGTAATTTCCCCTTATTTTTCCCCAAGTGATTCAACGGGGTGTATTGCACCTCGGTATCCTGATAATACACAATGGCATGCCGATGGGCAAAGGTTCCCCGTATTGTATCCTGCCCACTAATGCGAATAGTAACATGATCGTTTAATAAACTCGCATACGCAAGCATTTCACCCATACCCCAATCGTAGTTTTCCTTACTCAATAATTTCTTGTAGCGTTCGTTATATAGTTTTTCAAGCTTGGGAAGCTTATGCACCGGTTCAGGCAACTTGAAGATTTTTTCACCCAGTTCCAACAAAACGTTTGCATCTACTGCCGTGTGTGGAAGGGGATCGAAGTTATACGAATTATATTGAATCCCCACGTCGCAATCATCTAAAAAAGTGGGAGACACCCGACGATAGTTCCCTTCTTTTGCTTGGGAAAATTCCTGCTGCAACATTTGTGAGAATTCTTTTTCAAATTTCTGAGCAATTCCTTTTTCCACACTGCCTTGTGCCAAAAGTTTCTGGTAATAAATTTCTCGTGGGGTGGGATGATCCATGATGGCTTTGTACAATTTGGGTTGTGTAAATCGTGGTTCATCGCCTTCGTTGTGCCCATATCTGCGATACCCCAACAAATCAATGTATACATCATGATGAAACCGCTGCCGGTATTCCATTGCCAGCTGAATTACATATACAACCATTTCCACATCATCTGCATTCACATGGAATACAGGAGATAAGGTCGTTTTCGCAACATCTGTACAATACGTACTGGAACGGGCTTCAAAAAAATTGGTAGTAAACCCAATCTGATTATTGACTACCAAATGAATGGTACCTCCAGTACGATACCCTTTCAATTGTGACATCTGAGCTACTTCATACACGACTCCCTGTCCTGCCAAAGCTGCATCACCATGCACCAAAATGGGTACTACCTTATTCTCATTCCCACCGTATTTATGCTCAATTTTGGCGCGTGCCATCCCCTGAACAACCGGATCCACTGCTTCCAAATGGGATGGATTGGGTGCCATTCCCAATTGAACCTCTATTCCTCGACGGGTGTGAATCTTTGTAGTATATCCTAAATGATACTTTACATCCCCCTCATGGCTCACTCCCTCGTATTCATACCCTTCAAACTCTGAAAAAATCTCCTCATGATCCTTATTGAAGATCGTACCCAACACACTAAGTCGTCCTCGATGAGGCATTCCAAGTAGAAATTCTTCTACACCCAGTTGCGCTCCCGTTTCAATAACTGCTTCAATACCAGGAATCAAGG
>CAYPZJ010000030.1:16174-21820 GCA_964414635.1 uncultured Spirochaetia bacterium | reverse complement strand
GCGACAAACTCGATAAAACTGGTTCCAATACTTGCAAAATCTCGTGTCGTACTACTTTCTTCCGCCATTATTCTTTGGAATCTCCTTTCTTAAGCTTGGAAAGATCGATTAAGTCCCCCAGCGTGGCTGTTGGTTCTTCATTATCCGAAAGATATTTATCGATTTCCTTTTGCTCTGCCTGATCCTGGTAATTTTTCATGGACAGGCTAATTTTATTTTGCTTTATATCTACATCCAACACAACACAATCCACTTCATCACCAACCTGCACTACTTCCTCCACATTTTCCACTCGCTTTTTTGCGAGCTGGCTGATGTGTACCAACCCTTCGATTCCCTTTTCTATTTCCACAAACGCTCCAAAATCGGTTATCCGAACCACTTTCCCCCGTATTGGAGAATTTTTTGGATGTGCTTTTAAAAATGCGGCATAGGGATTGTCTTCCAGCTGTTTCTTTCCAAGGGTCACTTTTTTTTCTTCTTTATTTGTAGAAAGAATTACTACATCGAGTTCATCCCCCACTTTTACCATCTTGGATGGATCTACATTCTTTTTTAGCCAATCCATCTCCGATGCTGGTAAAAAGCCAGTGAGTCCGGATTCTTCCTCGATTTCCATCACTACGCCATTTTTTATTACAGAAATAACTTTTCCTTTTACCACCTGGTTTTGCTGAAGTCGCTCATCCAACGTATTGTAGGGATTTTCTTGTACTTGCTTCAATCCAAGGCTAATACGACGTCGTTCCAGATCAATATCCAGAATTCGTACTTCCACCTGATCCCCTTTTTTCAATACTTCTTTGGGATGCCGAACTTTACGCGTCCAGGATAAATCTTCAATATGAACCATGCCTTCTACACCATCGGCTACACGTACAAACGCCCCAAAATCGGTTAAATTTGTAACCGTTCCCTGCACCACCTGTTCAGGTTCATATTCCCGTTCAAAAGTAATCCACGGATCTTCAACAAGCTGCTTTACCCCAAGCGATATTTTGTTGTTTTCTTTGTCAATATCCAAAATAATCGCTTTCAGTTCTTCGCCTACCTTCACTACTTCTTTGGGATGTTTGATATGCTTCCAAGCAAGATCTTTGATATGAATAAAACCGTCGATGGGTCCTAAATCCAAAAACACACCATAGTCCATAATGTTTTTCACGGTTCCCATTACATAGCTACCTTGTTCATAGGTTCCGTAAAATTCTGTGCGTTGTTTGGATAACTCATCCTCTAAAAGTGCTCGGCGGGATAATACAATATTTGTATTATTCCTATATTTTTCGTAATTAGTAACGCGAAATTGGAAAACTTTTCCAATGTAATCTTTGGCATTATGGACCCGACGTATATCTAACTGCGAAAACGGGAGGAAGGCTTCTTCTCCAATATCTACCATGAAGCCACCCTTCACTTCTTTCACAATTTTTCCCTCAATGGGGTAGCCTTCATCAACCGCTTCATCTATTTTTTGTTTCAAGGTAATCTGATCGGCTTTTCGCTTACTGATGGAGATTTGCCCCGTATCCCCTTCCGTAGATTCCACAAATACATCTACAATATCACCTTCATTCGGGGGGGTGTGAAACTCAGCAAGCGGAATGATACCTTCAGACTTATATCCAACATCCACAAACACGGTTTCATCCAACACGCTTACAATGCGTCCCTGGGCTATATTTCCATTTTCAATGGTCTGATCCTGAAAGGATTCTTCAAATAAACGGGGAAAACTTCCCGTATCCTCAACAATAGGAGTTCTTGGGGATGGGGTGGGTACAGCTTCTGGCTTCATAGGTTCAACTTTTTTTTCGTCCTGTACCTGTTCTTCAGGCTTCCCAGGTTGATCTGTTTTCTTTTTTATAACGATCTTTTTGTCTTTTTTTTCGCTCTCACTCATTAGCGTTTGTCCAAGCACTGTGATTGGGTATTCATCGAAAGATGGGGACTGGTAAAGGATATCGCTAGTTTAGCTTCAAAAAGGAATGATTTCACCTCCGCAACAAAGCACCTTACCAGGGTATGCATCCTTCTAAAATAGAAGGATTATCACCTTAATCATGTCTGAATTTACTATTTCAGTAAGGAATCGTCAAGCACCTAACCCAACCTCTCCCCTCTATTTTATCCCATCGGTTTTCCATAGTAACCCGATAGTATTGGGTTCCGGTGATGATACTCAATCAGGGAGGAATATCATCAATACTGTTTTTGTCACTTTTTTTTATAAGAGGATAATCCAAAGAACCATACACTACCTCCAATATCTAGTGTATCGGATTTTGAACAGCTTTCATAGTCTATATTTCGGGTGTACATACGGGATACCCCGCTAACCCTTATGACAAAAGAAATGGAGATTTGGGCGGACAAAGAAATTTTCTCAAAAAATAAAAAAAGCAATACAAAAAATGCACATTATTGGATGATCTCTATAACCCTATTCCCCCGGAAGAGATACTAGTAACCAATTTTAGCTAAATATATCTTCTATGTTTGATTATTCCCATTCAATTGTAGAAGGAGGTTTGGAACTTACATCGTATACAACACGATTTACTCCTTTGACTTCGTTTATTACACGGTTGGAGATCCGAGCAATTACCGTATCGGGTAGGCGAACCCAATCCGCAGTCATAAAATCGGGGGTGTCAATGCAACGGATAGCGATTACATGTTCATATGTTCGTTCATCCCCCATCACACCGACGGAACGGATTGGTAAAAATACACAAAATGCCTGACTCACATGTTCATACAAATCTGCTTCTCGTAATTCTTCAATTAGTATATAATCCGCTTCTCTAAGGATGTCCAAATAGCTTTTCTCAATCTCACCTATTACTCGTATTGCTAACCCAGGTCCTGGAAAAGGATGCCGTTGTAAAATCGTGTTAGGAATTTCCAATTCCTTCCCCATTCTACGCACTTCGTCTTTAAATAATTCGCGTAATGGTTCCAATACTCGATTTTCCTTCATTAGATTTTGGATCTCTTGGACTTGATTATGATGGGTTTTTATTGTATCTGAAGGACCCTTTATCGACTGAGATTCAATTACATCGGGGTAGATAGTACCCTGAGCAAGGAAATCCATATTAGCAGCATACTCGAAAAACTCATCCACAAATACTCTTCCAATGGTTTTTCTTTTTTCTTCAGGATCTGTTAATCCTTTCAACGCAGATAAAAAATGATCTTCTGCATTGATTTTCGTAATTGGAATATGAAAATTATCCCGAAAGGTCTTTACCACTTGCTCCCCTTCGTTTTTTCGAAGCAATCCATTATCAATAAACACACATTCTAATTGATTTCCGATAGCACGATGGAGTAGCACCGCTAAAACAGTCGAGTCCACCCCACCCGATAAAGCACATACTACTTTTTTGTCCCCAACGGTAGTTCGGATATTTTCTATCGCCATCTCTATATAGGAACCCATCTTCCAGGTTGGATCACATTTGCATATATTAAAAATAAAATTATGAAGAATTTGAATCCCATTTGACGTATGATGCACCTCCGGATGAAATTGTATCCCATAGAGGTGTTGTTCCGTGTGCTGAATCCCTGCAATACAAGAACGTGTCCGTGCAGTAATTTCAAAACCAGGAGGAATACTCGTAATGGAATCACCATGGCTCATCCAAACTTGTTCTTCTTCTCGAAGACCTGTGAATAAAGGATCAGGTGTCAAAATTTGTGCTAAAGAAAACCCATATTCTTTCTGGTGCTCATTGTGCGCAATGCTCCCCCCTTTGTGATAACAAATGAGCTGCATCCCATAACAAATACCTAATAATGGGATTTTCAACTCAAAAATTGCAGGATCTGCTTGGGGAGAATCATCTGCATAAATATTCGCTGGACCCCCTGAAAGAATAATACCTTTGGGAGATAACTTTCTAATTTCCTCCGCAGATACGTTATAGGGGTAAATCTCCGAATATACGCTTTCCGAACGAATGCGTCGCGCAATCAGTTGGGTATATTGCGAACCAAAATCTAAAATAAGAATTCCTGTTTTTTGCATAAAAATCCAATCGACTTGAATTTTTAACTTAAAATAAACAAATAACAATCGAAAATCAAACTGCTAACCAGGAATGAAGGCTATGTACAAACAGATCACAACACAACAAGCTCTTCCTAACCCTTTCTTAAGTGTAGAGCATATCCAGTGCGTCGTTCCAATTTGTTTTTTCTTTCAGAAAATTTTCTCCATATCAATGTTCCACATCTACCTTTTTCAACAAGGTTTGAAACAAAAACAAAGAGCATTCGATATTTCAAGGAAAATACCAGTATTTTGGTGCATAGCTTTTATGAGAATGGTGTTAAAAAGGTTGGGAACTCCTGGAAAATCCGGGTTATAATAATAAGGGAGGATCATCTATATGCAACGTTGGCTTTATTTTTTACTAATCGGACTAGTTTTACTATCCACTTTACCTATGGTTGTTATTGCAGGGGATTCTGCTTTTGAACAAGGAAGAACGTTATATCTTCAAGAACGCTTTGATCTTGCTCGTCCTTTTTTAGAACAGGCAATCCGTGAAGAACCCTATAATGAAGAAGCATATTTATTCTTAGGCAACATTTATGACCATAAGCAAATGTATGAACAAGCGGTGGAAACATTTCGACGGGGGTTGGACGCAGCTCGCTGGAGTCAAAGTCGAAATGAAAGCATTTTCCTTCTCAATCTTGGGCAAGCATACCGACACGCTCAAAATCATGATCAGGCTGCTGAAATATTTGCTGAATATATTGATACGTTTATCGATCAAAATCCCAATGCCTATTTATTCGCTGGTATGAATTCTTTTCAGTTGAAAGAAAAAGAGCAAACCATCACGTATTGGGAAGCCTATCAACAACACGTTCCCGATAATCCACAATATCAGACAATTGCCCAAGCCTTAGCATGGTTAAAAAGTGATGATTTTAGTTTTGAAGATCCTTCAAATCCGTTAAACCAAGCCATGGCAAACCAATCTGGTGAGGGGACAAGTACAGGTGATCCAAGTGCTGCGCAAAGTGGCACAAACAATGGATCAGGGAGCAGTCACAGTGGAAGCGCTAATCAAGATGAAAACGGAGATGCTGGTGGAATTGTAACAACTCCGGGCGACAATATTGGTAATAGCAGTAATAGTAACAGTAATGCAACCAATGGAAATGGTAGCAGCGGGGCCGGCGGAAATGGTAGCGGTAATGCAACCAATGGAAACGGTAGCGGTGGAGCCAATGGAAACGGTAGCGGCGGAGCCGGTGGAAACGGTAGCGGCGGAAATGGTAGCGGTAACGCAACCAATGGAAACAGTAGCGGTGGAGCCGGTGGAAATGGCAGTGGCGGAAACGGTAGCGGTAATACAACCAATGGAAACAGTAGCGGTGGGTCCGGTGGAAATGGTAGCAGCGGAAACGGTAGCGGTAATGCAACCAATGGGAATGGTAGCGGTGGTGCTGGTGGAAATGGTACCAGCGGAAACAGTAGCGGTAATGCAACCAATGGGAATGGTAGCGGTGGTGCCGGCGGAAATGGTACCAGCGGAAACAGTAGCGGTGGAGCCGGTGGAAATGGAAGCGGCGGAAACGGTAGCGGTAACGCAACCAATGGAAACGGTAGCGGTGGTG
>CAYPZJ010000030.1:0-16074 GCA_964414635.1 uncultured Spirochaetia bacterium | reverse complement strand
GAAACGGCAGCGGCGGAAACGGTAGCGGTAACGCAACCAATGGAAACGGTAGCGGCAGTTCTAATGGTAACAACAGTGATTCTGGTAACGGATCCAACAATGGTAGTAGTGAGGGGAACACGGGTAACAATAATAATGCATCAGAGGGAAATGGAGGTACTCAAGAAGGATCCGATGGAGAGAATGGAAATGGTAGTAATGTGGAAGGAAGAGATTTTAAAGATGAAGAAATAGAAACCATTGAATTGGTACCAGCTGAGCAACCTCCCAAAGAGGGCGATGATTATGATGAGATTGAACGATAAGGGATAATTTATTTCGCTTTTCTGTTCAAGTAAGCGCAAGACTCATTCTTACATCTAATCCTGAAAAAAACGTGTGATTATTTAATTGTCAAAAACACAAAGAACACAAGCATGAAATAGCCCTACGATAACCATTCCAGTTTCCGATCTTAAAAAATAATGCTATATTAACAGTGCTGCGTTATGCAGTTTCTTGTATTCTTTCGTGTACCACGAGTGTTAATATTGATTTGTAAACGGGGGAACTTATGGATCGTACACGCCGAATTCTTTTGATATCTATAGTCGTTCTTTTTGTAGTACTAACCCTTCTATTGGTAGGAAATCGCCTTTTTATGTCTAATGGAGAGGGAGATACACTTGCTGCTACTACTACTGATGAATTAGGGAATTCCATGACATTATCCGGACCAAGCATGGAATTGGGTGTTGCAGGTGAAATTGCACGTTTAATCAAGGAAGCCAAGGATCTTGCTAATGCAAGTCCTGCGGATTATATCTCCGCAATAGAACGCCTTAAAGAAGCCTTAACCCTCAATCCAACCGATGCAGAACATAGCGAGATTGTTTCACTTGTAAATCTCTATCTGGAGAATTTAAAGCGGCAAGACGCTATTAATGGGATTCAACGTGATTATTCCGAATATGATTCTTTGGTAGGGGAATCCGGCGAACTGGATGATGAAATAGAAGAAATAATCCGTACTGCAAGAACGTTAGCATTGGAAAATAATTATGATCAAGCACTTGATACTTTGGAGCGTGGCGAGCGGTTGAATCCATCAGAAGAACAACGGCAGCGTATCCTTGCCTTAAAACAGAATTATTTGGAATTACTTCGTGAACGAACGGCAGAAGAAGATTCGGAAACAGATTCAGAGGATCATTCAACAACACCTACATATGAACGTTCTGGACAACCTACAGAATCCGGTTCGGATCGTCCGACTTTGAATCGAACAGCGCAACGATCCACAGCGAGTTCACAAACATCAAATCGAACGCGAACATCCCATTCTTCTGCAAATCAAACCCGTACTCGTGCACACAATACCCGTAGAGCACAAAACAACACTCCAATTCATGAAACACCTCCACGTGCGGATCTTCCCATCCCAGAAACGGTGGACGATCCGACAAATACGGAACAGCGGTTGACACGATTAATTGTTGAGGATCAAGAATCCATTAGCGATGTCCTCAATGATCCGGAAGCATCCAATCAGTGGACTGCTTTAGGAAGAGAAGAAAACCGCTTGGGGAACTATGAAAAAGCGGAGGAATACTTAGAAAATGCAATTGATCTCAATCCATCAAACTCGGATGCTTTTGCTGAATTGAGCCGAGCCCAGCTTCGTCAGGAAGAGTACAATGAGGCGATGACAAATGCACAACGAGCTTTGCGATTAAACAATGAGGATGGGAATGCCTTAACAGTACTTGGGGAATCTTATTATTTTCAAAATCAACCGGAACGAGCGGCGGAATATTTTAGTCAAGCCCTTCAGCGGAATTCAGAAAACCCTATTGCAGCCTACCGAATGGGTGTCATATTATACGAGCAACAAAATTACCAACAAGCGGTTCGGTATTTCTCACAAGCCATAGATATCCTTTCAGAAAAGTTATATGAAGAAGCAGAGCGCCTCCATCTTCCATGTTTTGCAGAATATAATCGAGCGCAAGCATTCAATAAGCTGGGAAAGAATGAAGAAGCACTCGCGTCCCTTGATAATGCACTACGTATTCAACCTCAACATGAGAAATCCCTTATCTTAAAAGGGCAAATTCTTTTTAAAAAAGCACAACAACAAAACACAGCCGAATCCTATCAGGAAGTTGTAGCCGTTTTGCGTACAACGGTACGACATCATCCAAATGCTTACGATGCGCACTTTATTTTGGGAAGAGCTTATCTTGCGCTGAGTGAATATGGAAGTGCGGAAACATCGTTTGAAAAGGCAGTTCAGCTGAATCCACAAAGTTATAGAGCACAATATAACCTAGGATTAGCATACAATAGAAGCGGCAAATTCCGCTCTGCTGTACGCGCTTTTGAACAGGCGATTCAACTAAACCGAGATGATCCTGCTTTATATGTGGAGTTTGGAAGGGCACTCCATCAAACCCAAAACTATCGGCGCTCAATTTCAATTTATGAAGACGGATTACAAACGGATCGATCCAATGTAGAATTATATCGGGGGTTAATTGAAGTTCATGATCAGATGGGAAATTATGATCAAGCCATGCGCATAATCCAACTTGCACGACAAAATAATGCGTTGGAATCGGATATCCTCGTTAAAGAAGCGGATATCTATTTTAAGTTGGAACGCTTTGATGACGCCGCACAGCGGTATAGCAGTTTGGTAAATCAAAACCCCCGGAATGTTCAACTCCGATTAAAATATGCCCAAACATTATATCAAACCGCAGATAATCGAGGGGCACTTGCGCAAATCAACTCCATATTGCAATCCGATCCAAATAATCGAGAAGCTAACCGATTGAAACGCCAGATTGAATCAGGTTCTTAAAGTAGTGTTTAGCATGTGACTAATAATTCATCCGCGTGGGTTTCCTTTGGGATGATAGCCGTGTGTTTAAAGTAATTAGTCCAGGATTCATTTCGGCTTCGCGGGATGAACGCTCACTGAGCGTAGTCGAAGTGTAGAACAATTTTAGTTGTCCCAAGGTACTATGCATATTTGGAAACAAAAAGCCTGGACAATCCGTTCAACTGTCGGTAAGATGGGATATTGAAGGGAAGCCATGATTGATCGGTGAATAGAAACCAGCAATAAAATCACTCCCGAAAATAGTTGTCAAATCGATTCCTTCGGTGTATACTTTACCCATATCGATCCATTGGGTGAGTTTGTAATTCAACGTGGGATGATTAATAATCAAGTCGAACCTGTTTTTGGTGCATTCCTTGCCTGATAGATTGAATCAAACATGCTTAAGTACCAATGGTGATTTACAAGGAATATGGAACATGCGTATCATTACTTTACTATTTAGTCTTCTAATGCTATGCTGCAATCAACTCAGTTGCACTTCTCAATCGCTGGATCAGTGGTTGGATATCATCGATAAGGCAGAGGGAAATCGCTCACCCGTTATTGAAGCAGTCATTTTAGAACGTGCAGAACTTGATTATGATGATACCATTGAAATAACCATATTAGCAAACGATCCAGATGGAGATTTATTGGAATATGCGTATAGTGCATTAGACACGAGTAACACCAACGAGATGGGGATCCCGTATCAAGTAGGTAGCATTGAAGGAACTGGAGCCAATATTCAATATCATGCCCCTTCTAATTATCCTGCGGATGTGACGTTGACTATCCTTGTTAAGGATATGAAGTCGGATGGATCTTATAAAGGGGGCTACGCACAAACAACCCGCCAACTTAGCATTCGGAACGATGCTCCTGTAATCAATACTTTGTTAGTGGTTGGTTCGGAGAGTTATTTGGGACAAGAAATTCCCATCTATTTTATCGCGACGGATCCGGATGGTGATCCGATAACCTATACTTGGAGTTCTAATATTGAAGGAGTATTTGAAGATCTATCCGACCAGGATCAACATACCGGAACCGTATCTCCTTCGGGGAACACCGTTTATTTTGCTGATTTTAATACATGGGGAAAGGTAAGTTTTAAACTGGAATTATCGGATGGAAAAGGGAATTATACATTTGGGTATTTAGATGCAAATATCTTACCCCCACTAGGAGAATCCGAATATGAATCATATGTGAATACTTTTTCATATTCCCCTTCCATTATGATGTTTCCCAATGCTTCACGGGGATGGTTTACTGGTTTATGGGGGACGTTATTCCAATACACACGAGATGAAACAACCCAAGAACCTGTTTGGAATTATGTTGCTTCCCCATATAATGGATATTATCCTTTTCTAGATATCAGTGAATCAACCGATGGGTATACTTATTTCATGAATTCTGAATCCCTCTATTTTTATGATGGTACCTCTGTTGATGAATTCGATATTCCTACTAGCATGATTGGGAAGCTCTTGGATATTGAAATGTGGAATGCAAGTCTCGGGTGGGCTGCCACTTATGGGATTGGTGTGTATGAATACCAGAATGATACGTGGACTCGGTTGTCGATACAAAGCGAATTTATTGATAATCGTATTATTGAAAATATGCCGTATATTGGTCTAAATATGATAAATGAATCCCTTGGATATGTATTGGGTGTGTATTATGAAGATCCCAATTATGTTACTACCGTATTTCGTTTTGATGGTGAGAAATGGATTGATCAACGGTATACTACTGAAAATCAGGATGATTTTCACGCATTAGTAAACGCGTTTTATCTAATTACGGATTCTGTTGGGATCCTCTATTCTGAACTACGATATGGATATGAAGATGAGCCAGTGTTTTGCTATACCTGGGAAGCGGATAGCTGGCCACCTAAAACACATCCTTCTTTTGTCACAGGAAACCTATACGGAATGTTTGAGTTTTTTGGTATGGCTGGAGTATTTGGAGGGTATGAAAAAGATGGAGGTAGTAAAATCACCAAAGTGCTGCGCTATGTTCATGGAAGTGATTCCTGGCAAGACGTTTCCGAGGGGTTGCCTTCAGATGATCTTATTCGGGATGTAAGTCTGGTCAATTCAAATAGCTTGTATGTATGTACCGAATCGGGGAATTTTTATGCTTACAATGGAGAAACATGGGAATCCATGAGCCTTTCTATTGCACGCGAAGAAGTTACCAAGATAATACCCCATCGGATGAGCATGCTTTCACCTGATGAGGGATGGTGTGTTGTTTCGGGTATCCCAAGTCATGGACGGGATCCTATTTATCTAATGCTTTATTATGACGGTACTACCTGGCAAGAATATAATTATGAAGAATAATAGGAGAATTCCAACATGTTTACTCCATTAAGACTAATCTATTCTCTCCTGCTATTTATGGTTGTTTGTTCTGGTTGGATACTCCAATCCTGTGCACAATCACAAGGGGATGCTGTGCTCTTGCCCGATTTACCAACGGGAATTTCCTCACTTCCTCTTATGGAACCCTTGGAGTTTATGACACAAGACTTTATTCAACCAGATCGACTTCCAGATGCGCTGATGCACACCCCTTATGATTTTCATCTTACAGCTCAGGGTGGTAAACAACCATATTCCTTTTCAATTATTGATGGGGAGCTTCCTACTGGCATTTCCTTTTCAACAGACGGTCTATTTTCAGGAACACCTACCCAAAAACAATCTACAACTTGCGATATCCTCCTAATGGATAAAAACGGAACCCAAATTATTCAATCCTTTACCATTCGTACGGTATACACCAATCCTGTAATCATTTTAACCGACACACTCCCGTATGGGAAACTGGGGAAAACGTATCAGGCAGAGATTGAAACAAATGGCGGATCAGGAACCTATTCATACGAAGTATACATTGGGGAATTACCTCCGGGTGTTACATTGGATAGCGAGACCGGTTTTTTCTCTAGTGAGGCACCTATTAATCAAGCCTATCAAGCGGTATTTAGTGTCAAGGTTTCTGACACCGAGGATTCCCAAAACTACGCCATAAAGCAATTGATGATAGAAATTGCAGAACCGGTTGATATACTTACAAATAAAAATCTTCCCCCTGCTATTGTAAATTATCCCTATAGTTTAATTTTCCAAGGAAATGGTGGGACGGGAGAATATGTTTGGAGTACCGACAGTACGCTACCAGATGATATGATCCTTTCAGAAAATGGAACACTTTCTTATTCTAGTACCACTGCAGACCAATCTTTTTCATTTGATATCACCATTCGTGATGCCCACATAGCCGGATATCAAACCCAAAAGAATGATTTCTTTTTGTTTACCCGCTATCGCGATCTGATCCCGTTTCATAACCCACCTTATGATGCATTAAAAATCGTGAGTACCCCTCCAGTTCAACCTAATGATAAATTTCAAGTCTTTTTACTACTACGAAATACCGCGGCAGGTACCACCGGATATCCGTTTTCCCAAAAACAACAGGTCAGTGTATATTTTTATTTATCCGAGGATACAACCATTAGCAAAGAAGATACCTTATTATCCATTGACACTTCAGGTAATCGCATACCAAGTAGCGCGTTATATGAACTCATTCCCGAAACAACTGATAAATACGCCTATCGTGCCCGGTTAAACGGATTAGCAGCTGATACAAACCGTTGGATTCCTGGACCTTCGGAGGGAATGATTTGGTTAAAAATACCAACAGATATTTCCGCCGGGACCTACTATATCGGATATATCCTTGATCCACAAACAATGCTAGAAGAATCGGATAGTTCGAATAACGACCTGGAAGAAGTCGTTGAAGTGATTATCAGCACAGGTTCAATTGAGGAAGGGAATCCCAATGATACCTTTGAGCAAGCCCTCTCAAATAATATTGTCGGTGCACCCTTCCCTGCAATTAAACGAGGGAATGTTCATTTTTATTCGGATACATCGGATTTCTATTATGTTACGGTTACTCCTGAGACGACGTATAGTTTCTACCTTACGGATTTGATAACCAATGCCGATTTGTATCTGTATGAGGATTCAAGTGGTATTACCGAAGCATGGTCTACCCAAGCGGGTACCGTAGATGAAGAAATCATTAACTATGTTGCCGAGGATACGGAACTGTACATTGAAGTGCGAAAAATATTCACGTTTGAGTCGATTCAGGATACGAATTACACTCTGGAATTTATTGAAGGTGTGGATAGTTAAGTCAACGAAACTCGAACCCGCTTTTAATTGTTATACCCTACAAAAATAATTGAATAATTTCCTGCGTTAAACAGATTGCTGACGACACAAAAATTCACAAACAAGCTCGTTGGATCAGGCACAAAGGTAAGATCCGAAAGGGTTACCCCACCCGGAGTACTGGTTGAATAAATCGGAGTACCCTGACCATGTTGCATCATATCATCATAGATGTAAAAGGTTCCCACACCTAATCCACCAATGTTTATTTCCGCTACGATACAAACTTGTGAAACGGGCGGTAGATAATTATAAGACCGGGTGGAATCAGAAAAAGAACAATTAGAAAGCACTTTATAATTGACGGTGGTTGGGATGGGTGGGTTTATACCTGAGCTCATTGTATTCTCGCACTGAGAAACAATAAACGGTTCGGAAACAACCCAGCTGGTATCGGTGCATCCAGTTTTTCGCGCTGCGATCTGCATACGATAGGTTCCAGGCATGGTATACTCATAATTGTACTCAGGATTTAAATCCAGACTAATAATTGGTGACCATGTTTCGCCTGTTCCAGGATTGGTATCACGTTGAGCCAGATATTCTGTGGCATCATCGATGGGATGTATACCCAATGTATAGATACTATTCAAAGGACCGGTAAACGGTTGTTGATTAATCGTTGGAGGATCGGTTGACCAGGGATTACAATCCACATTAAACTCATCGGTTTCCACCCAATCTGTGTCGGTACATCCTGTGAGCTTAGCTTGAAAACGAAATTTATATATACCAGGACGAATAATACTTTGCTCATAAATCGTCTCTAAGTCCATAGTAGTTCCACTTGACCACGATATCCCAGCACCGGGATCGGTATCCTCACTCACCCAATATTCCGTGGCTCGTGACCGGGGGCTTACTTCCACTTGATAAGTCTCCCCATATGATCCATCATCTGGTTGGTTAATAATAGTTAACGCGGTAGTTGACCATGCTGCACATGGGTCAAAAACACCCGCTACTACTTTTATTTGGAACGTGCCCACTCCAAAAATGTCGGGAACGACTTTAATATAGTATTTACTTGTTTCAGGTGCCCGAAAGGTCGCAGGAATATCATATCCCGAATCGGTATGGGAAAAAATGAGTGTTCCGCTCTGGCTGCCTTGATACATCATTACCCCAATATCAACCGTTTCAGAACCAGTACCTTCGACCGAATCCGCCCAATATACCATATAATCCTGCCCTGCAGTGAGTTCGACTTCATACCATAGTAATGCCTGTGTATGACTCAATTCACCTGCTGTCCAACTATCTTCTACAGGCAGGATTTCGATTGGATAATCTTCAGATAAAGGATAAACAGAAAATTGATTACTGTATAACCATGCTGTTGGATCACATCCCTGTTTCAACGCTCGAATACGAAATTGGTAGGTGTTTGGACTATCCAATTGAATTGTGAGGGCCAGGGTATCGGGATTAAAGCCTTCTGAATCCGACCAGGTATCAAAAGGGGATACCGCCCACTGTGCCTCATAACTTGTGGCATTTACTTTTGGGGAAATTTGAAATGTAAATTCGGAACCGCTCAGATTATTTGTGGGCTGTTCCAGGGGAGTAGGCGATGTCCCATCCCAATATTTACAGGGATAAAACGACATCGTATGAAATGTCTGAAGCGGTTCACATCCTGGTTTCACTGCCTGAAGACTCCATTGAGTCTCCCCAATTTCAAATGGTTGTACCAGGTAGCTGGTCTCAGATGTTGAATAGCTCCCGGTATTAGCGCCTGTGAGAATTAATTGGTATGTGGCTGTGGCATCAACAGGAATCCATAAAAATTCTGCTTGATACGTCTTGGTTGTTTCATCTGCCAAACGAGTTTCTACTGAAGCAGGTAATGAATCTGACGTTAAGAAACAAACCGTCTGTTGTTCTGCTTCACAAGCATATAAAAAAAAGGTAATACCCAATATAATCCATAGCATCCAACCAACCAAACTCGTAAAACCATAGGCATTCGTATTCATAATAGCGTCCTCATCTAATCCCCAGATATGGTGATATCCACGCGACTTTTATAGTATAGCCAGTCTTGCCCATCTTGTCAATTAAAACAGTCCCTATTCACCCAGATGGGGTTTTTTATTATACTAGCATACGTCATCGGACAAAGTGATTACATTTGTAGATGGTTCCAATTACCTGATACTAATTATGAAGTATCCACCTGAATAAGGAAATATAGCCCTATCTCAAAGGGGCATGCATCATGGTTAATCAAACAACGATGGACATTTTATTTTTAGCGATCCAAACCCATATTGAATCATCCACATGTGACGAATTCATAATAGTGGGTTTGTTTTTTACCTAAGGAGGCAATAATCATGGGACAGAAACACGTTTATTTTTTTGGAGCAGGACAGACGGAAGGCGATGCAACGATGCGACAACTTTTAGGGGGGAAAGGCGCCAATTTAGCAGAAATGACTAATTTAGGCATCCCTGTGCCCCCAGGATTTACTATTACAACCGAAGTTTGTGATCAGTATTATCAAAATAACATGCAATATCCTTCAGGATTGGAAGAGGCAGTCGATACAAATATCGCTAAATTGGAAAAAGTGATGGAAAGTAAACTAGGTGAAGGAGAAAACCCTCTATTGGTTTCTGTTCGCTCTGGAGCGGCGGCGAGTCTTCCAGGAATGATGGATACCGTTCTCAATCTTGGGATGAATGAACAAGTGGTTAATGCATTTATTAAAAAGACCGATAATCCTCGGTTTGCGTGGGATTCATACCGCCGGTTTATTATGATGTTTGGGGATGTGGTGATGAAAGTGAAACGGGAATTATTTGAGGAAGAAATCATCGCTATGAAGAAAAAATTGAAGGTGGAACATGATACCGATCTTTCTGCCGATAACCTGAAAGAATTAGCCCAGCATTTTTTAAGTATATATAAAAAAGAAACCGGAGAAGCCTTTCCAACAGACCCAAAACAACAACTATGGAAAGCTATTGGTGCCGTATTCGCCTCCTGGAACAACGACCGCGCCATTCATTATCGTCGGATGAATAACATTACCGGATTAAAAGGTACTGCAGTAAATGTTCAAGCGATGGTTTTCGGTAATATGGGGGATGACAGTGGGACCGGCGTTTGTTTTTCCAGAAATCCTGCAACCGGAGAAAATAAATTCTATGGGGAATATCTTATGAATGCTCAGGGTGAAGATGTTGTGGCTGGCATTCGAACTCCTAAAAGTCTAGAAAGTTTAAATGAACAGGATCCCGCTATTTACAAGGAACTGGACGACATCCGGCTGCGTTTAGAAAACCATTACAAAGATATGCAAGATATGGAGTTTACCATTCAAAATGGGAAACTATATCTTCTACAAACCCGTAATGGAAAACGTACTGCACAAGCCGCTGTGCAAATAGCGATTGATATGGTTGCGGAGGGATTAATTGATGAAAAAATTGCGGTGCTTCGTGTTGAGCCCATTCAGATGGAACAACTGCTGCACAAACAAATCGATCCGAAATCGGATGTGGAATCACTTGCAACGGGATTGCCAGCATCCCCAGGCGCAGCGGTAGGACAAATCGTTTTTTCAGCCGAAGATGCTGAAGTGGCTTTCAATAAAGATAAGAAAAAGAAAATGATTCTGGTACGGTATGAAACCTCTCCGGATGATATTAAAGGGATGGAGATATCTCAGGGAATTCTTACAGCATTTGGGGGGCAAACTTCCCATGCAGCAGTAGTGGCACGAGGAATGGGAAAATGTTGTGTGGCTGGATGCAAATCCTTGGAGATTAACAAAGACAAAACCTGCGTTATTAATGGTAAAACGTTTAAGGAAGGGGATTGGATAACATTGGATGGTTCAAAAGGTTATGTTATTGAGGGGCAGGCTGATTTAGTCGATCCAGATTTGTCAGGTAATTTTGGAACCATTATGGAATGGGCGAACAAATATCGACGGCTTAATGTGCGAACGAATGCAGATACTCCTCGTGATTCCGCTCGAGCTAGGGAATTCGGTGCGGAAGGAATTGGATTATGCCGTACCGAACATATGTTTTTTGAAGGGGATCGTATTCTTCATGTTCAAGAAATGATTTTATCCAATACGGAAGAAGCTCGGCGTAAGGCGTTGGATAAATTAAAACCTTATCAGCGCCAGGATTTTCTTGGGATTTTTAAAGCGATGAGTGGACTCCCCGTTACCATTCGGCTGTTGGATCCCCCACTCCATGAATTCGTTCCCCATAATCGAGAAGATATGGCAGAATTAGCTAAAATGATGGGTGTGAGTATTGAAAAAGTAGAAAGCCGAGTGAAGGAACTCCATGAGGCGAATCCCATGCTTGGTCATAGAGGATGCCGCTTGGGACTTACCTATCCTGAAATCTATGAGATGCAGATTCGCGCTATTTTTGAAGCCGCATGCGAACTGACTAAAGAAGGGGTTAGCGTTATTCCTGAAGTTATGCATCCATTGATTGGGATAAAAGGGGAATTAGAACCCCTTGCAGATCTGACTCGACGAGTAGCAGACGATATCATTCGAGAATATGGTGTGAAACTAGACTATTTAGTAGGTACCATGATTGAAGTACCACGGGCAGCGATCACCGCGGATGAAATTGCTGAAGTGGCAGAGTTTTTCTCCTTTGGCACCAACGATCTTACCCAAATGGGATGCGGATTTTCACGTGATGACTCGGGAGCTTTCCTGAAATTATACACCGAGAAAGGTATCTATGAGCGGGATCCGTTCGTAGCGTTGGATCAAAAGGGTGTTGGAAAACTTGTTGAGATGGCATGTGAGTTAGGAAAGAAAAGCCGTCCTAATATTAAACTTGGTATTTGTGGAGAACATGGTGGGGAACCCGATTCCGTTGAATTCTTTCATCGTGTGGGGTTAGACTATGTAAGTTGTTCGCCATTCCGTGTACCTGTTGCTATCGTGGCAGCGGCACACGCTCAAATAAAAGAAGAATTAAGGAAATAAAGAACAAAGATGCTCGGGGTGGTGGCTAAAAACAAGTCACACGCCCCGCTTCTTTATAATCCCTCCAAATTCTCATGCACTTCCTGTAAGAAATACCATTGGGCTGGATATTGCTTCACACGTTTTTCTAATGCATTAAAGAAGTCCTGGATGATATTTGGCGAACTCAATTGATGAAGCTCCAGTTCTAAACGAAAGGTTTCTTCCGAGGTTCGAATCAAAAACGGGGTAGCAACTTGGATCTGCTCATCGGTGTAGTTACCTAAAATTTGATCCATCCCAGTTCCACCCCACATTTTTCGCCCTAAAAAATCGACAGGTTTACACAGGGAATTCTTCTCATCAAACACATTCATCATCATCTCGCGATTATTCAATGATTGCATCATTGCGAGCGGTGGAGATACGCCCGGTTCTGCCAAATTGATAATTCCAAGTTTTCCAGTTTTGTATTTTTCTGTAAAATGTTGGGTATTCGCTTTCAGCATTTCACCTACGGGTCCAGGAAAAAAGCCAACCGTTGTTAGATCGAAATTGTGAGCCATAAATACAGAAGCTAGAAAATAGGTAACTCCAAAATGGGATTGTCCAAGAAATACTCCCTTCCCCTGCTGTTTTGCTTCTCGTAACGGTTCGAGAATATCCGCCACTTCGATCCGGTTGGTTACAATCCAGTATGCTTCATATTGTTTTGTTAACACAAAAAGTTTTTCATAATAATGGGCGACGGTTTCCACCAATACTTGCTGAACTGCCTGTTCGGAGGAATCAAGATTAAAAGCTTGAAGGTTTTCGATGATTTGGTTCACATCTTCCGGATGGTCTTTAAAATACTGGAGTCCTAGTTCCAAAAACTTTTCCCGCCCAAACTTCCACGATTCTTTACGAACCATTTCAACATTCTCTTTTGTCTGAATGAAACTTCCAAGCTTACTCCCCATAGACCCTACTCCTTTCCCACGCTTGTTTTTCGCTCCAGATTCTCATGAATCTCCTGCACAAAGTACCATTGTTCGGGATACTGCTCAATTCGTTTTTCATAAGAATGAAAAAAATCTTGGATTATGTTTTCTGAATCTAACGAATGATGATCGATTTCAAATTTGAAATAGCCGTCTTTGGTCCGTAGTAAAAAGGGTGTAACGACATAGATATCATCCCCCGAAAAATTGCGTAACACCTTATCCATCCCTGCACCACCGTATATTGTCGCATTAAAGAGCTTGACAGGTTTACACAGTGCATTGTTTTCATCAAATACATTCATCACGAACTCGCCTCGTTTCAACCCTTGGATCATCACCGATGGTGAGGATACATTGCTGTTAGCTAGATTCACAAGATTTACCGCTCCGAGCTGGTAGGTTTTAGTAAATTTTGCACTGTTTGTTTCCAATAGTTTTCCTACAGGATCAGGGAAATAGCCTACGGAAATGATATCCATGTTATTTACCATAAATACAACGGGAAGAAAGTAAGATGCGCCGATGTGGCTTTGTCCAAGAAACACCGCTTTCCCCTCTTTTTTTGCGCGCTTAAAGAAGTCGAGGACATCCCCATAATCCACATACGTATCAATTACTTCTCGAGCTTCTCCTTGCTTGACCAAACAGAACAACTTCTCATAATAATGAAGTCCCAATTCACGATATGTCTTTTGAAGTAAGGTGTTATCCGGTTGGATTTGAATGAGGTTGAAGTTATCTATTATTAATTGGACATCGTTCGGATTGTTGTCAAAGTATTGGTAAGTTTCTTCAACAATCTTTTCCCGACCTTCCAGATAAGGAAGTTCTTTGACTACTTGAAGAAATTTCTTTGATTGAATGTAGGCACCAAGTTTACTGCCCATGCTCCTCTCCTTGGTTGGAAAATGTAAATAAAAATACCCAAAATAGCAAGTTTAGAAGAAAAAGTTTTACATTTGGACGGAATTGTGATATATTTTCATTAAGGTAGCGTCGTAAATTTAATTTTTGAGGATGTATCATTAATATGATTAATCTCCCTCATTTCGATCGAATTAAGTCACTAGATGCAGAACATCGCAAAAAAGATACCCGGGTTAAACCGGTACCACAAGAAAACTTTGCTGATCAACTGAACGAATCGATCGTCAAACAAATTCGACAGGAACTCGATGAATCATATGACCAGGTCCGCTTACATGCAACCAATCTGATTGCTAATCCGACCTCTGAAACATACGAATCCTATAAAACAGCGGTTTCCAAATTGCTCAGCCATTTACAGCAAATTGAGCAACAACTTCAACGAGACATCAAAATTAATCAAACCAAACTCAAGCAAATCCAAAATACGCTCGGGAACATCGAAAAAACCCTCCAGAAGCCTCATCCTGATAATAAAGAAATTGTAACGTCACAAACACACACGTTATTTCGTTTGGCAGAAAATATCTTTCTATATTGAACCCCATCTTCTTATGTGGAAGTGGGTTATTTTGGTTCGTCTGAACATTCCTCCAGGTGATGGAGTTTATCAATCCGGATCTGGTGACGCCCCCCTTCATACGTAGTCGAAAAATATGTTCGTATCATATCTTCCAACAGCATAGGATCAGTTACCCTTCCACCTATGGCTAATACATTAGCGTTATTATGTGCGCGACACAATTCCACCGTTTTGACATTATGACACAAAGCAGCACGAATACCCCGGATCTTATTTGCCACTATCGATGCTCCAATACCAGTTCCACAACATACAATTGCACAATCCGTTTGTTTTGCCTGGACAGATCGAGCAGCCTTGCTTATATAATCGGGATAATCAACAGATTCTGCCTGACTATAACAACCATAATCTACGACTTCATATCCCAATACTTGTACAATTTTTTTTATCTTCTCTTTAAACTCAAATCCTGCATGATCCGATGCGACTGCTACTTTCATTTATTTCTCAGTTCTATTTGATAAGAAACCCGCATCTTAATAATAAAATCAATCCCTTGTGGTGATTTCAAGGTTGATATGATTTTTCGAGTCTTACCCCTTGTTACTACTTGACTTACATTAGATCGAAGCCTGTATGCAAACTTCAGACGGATCCTTATCGAAATTCCAGATGCAAATTGTGCATGTAAACAATCTTGCTTACATATATAGTCTAAATATAGTAAAACAATAATAGAAGAACAATTCCCCTTTTTTTGTTTAACACAATTTTAGCCTTTTACAGGCTCAAGGGCTGTTGAATCATCATCGGTATTCGTTTCGATGGAAGTTGTAAATGATGCAACAAGTTGCTCAAGATCTTGAATAATTCGTTGACTTTGTTCTGACGTATATTTTAGATAATCCATGCTCTCCACAATCCCTTCAGAGGCTTCTGATTGTTCTTTAGTCGCAACATCAATACTACTTGCCAATTCAATCAGATTTTTCATCGCAATCTGAATTTCTTCACTATGCTTGCGTTCTTCCACCGTAAGTTGACGGATTTTTTGTGTAGATTCAACAACGGTACTACTAGACTTGAGCACTTCCTGGGCACCATGATTTTGTTCTTGCATCGCACTTGTTATTTCGGAAACCAACTGCGTTGTATTCGTAATTCGCTCTGTTATTTGAACAAAGGAGTCACCCGCTTGCTGTGAGAGATACAATCCATTATTCACTTTATCAACCATTTCCTGGATGAGCTGAATTATATTGTTTGCAGAATTCGAGCTGTTTTCTGCTAATTTACGAATCTCATCCGCTACCACAGCAAATCCTTTTCCTGCTTCTCCCGCATGGGCAGCTTCAATCGAAGCATTCATTGCTAACAGGTTTGTTGTTTCAGCAACCGATGAAATTACCCCTACAATCTGCTTCACTTCATCAGAAGTATTTACCAAATCCTTGACCGCTTCAATCGATTTGGTTACCGATTGACGCCCTTCTAATGCTAATTGATTTAGTGCGGTGGATGACTCCTGGGT
>CAYPZJ010000029.1:0-21907 GCA_964414635.1 uncultured Spirochaetia bacterium | reverse complement strand
GTGTAGTTCGGGCATTGGGATCAAATTTTCCCATTTCTTGTTCGGTTACCCATTCTAACTTCACACCATTGCGATCACCCCGTCGTTTTAATTCTTCCAATCCTTGCACTTCATCGTCTGTTTTTGCCACAATTAGTTTTCCACATTTATTGATGGGAATTTTATGTGTATCGCAATAATCGGTAAGTTCTCGATTTCCATCCCGAGTGAATTTCGCTTTTAATGAATCAGCGGAATAATAGAATCCAGCGTGGAGTATACCGCTGTTTCGTCCACTGGCATGTTGTGCAATTTCGCTTTCTTTTTCTACAATTGCTAGGGTAGCATTCGTATTTCGTTTTTTCAATTCACGAGCAATGGCAAGACCAATTACCCCACCACCAATGATTATATAGTCATAGCTTTTCATAAGAAACTCTAGTATACTCGCGTGAATGTGAATTAACATTTTTTGGGGTCTGTGGCACTTCGCGTTACAGACGCCCATTTCAAAATGTAACTTTCAAGTATATTTAAAATACCATCGAGCGTGTCGTGTGATTCAATTAAGCTGGAGAAATCCGACAAGGCGGAAATCCCAAGAACCATGCGCGCCATTCATGTTGAATAGTAATATACTAAAACAAGCGGATTAGACAAAGGAGTTTGGTTTCAAAATAGTGGGACAATCCTCTGCGATTGCTCTTATTCAATTGAGATATTACTTATGAACCATATCCAACATCACTTTGGATAAGTATGGTCCCCTCAGTTTCTGTTAAGTCAAGTTCCCCTGTCCAGATGGTTTCTTGTTGGGGTGTATTATCTTCCACCCACCGAATGAGTTTCAAATGGATGGGGCTATCTTGAACATTGGGAAGGGTGATTTGATAATCAAAAAAGCACATACATGAACATCGCCCAGCTCGCTCGGGTTGATCCGTTTCGTAAATATCATAGGCTGTTGAGTTATCCCCAGCCACAATATGCATATCATGTTCCCCACAGCAATTGAGCCAAACATTCTGGTTAAGCAAGCTAACTGCTTTGGTCGCCGCATCATATTCCCAAATTAATACCTCATCCCGTGTCATATCATCTTCTTCATTCGTTGCTAGTCTGTTTTCCAATAGGGAAAAACCTCCGCAATCACTAATTGAAGAACCCGTACCCATATCATCCCGTTCTACGTCTCGTAAGGGATTACAGTATACAACCATTATGGTTAAAGCGGTGAAAATAAACAGTAGACGTGTTTTATTCATCCTAAACCTCTCATTATTTATTCGTTGGTTTTATTAATTACGCACTTCCAGTACGAAATCGTTTGTGATAATCCTTCTTCTAATGTGATCGATGGGTTATAGCCTAGTTCTTGTTTAATTCGATCTATAGACCCATACGAATGCTTGATATCTCCTACGCGCTTGGATTTATACTGAATTTCAGAGCGTGAATCTGCCAGATCCCGTATCTGGTATGCAAGGGTTTCGATCGAACAACGGAAACCACTTGCCACATTATAAAGGGAATTCCCATCCCTTACCGCCAGCACGTTGGCTTGTACTACATCATCAACATGTACAAAATCACGAGTCTGCTTCCCATCTCCAAAGATAACTAACGGCTCGTTACATAAGGCACGCTTAATAAATAATGGAATAACAGCGGCATACGCTGAGTCAGGTCGTTGTCGTGGACCATAGACATTAAAATATCGAAGCGAAGATGCGTGTAAATCGCTCCACGTACGATACATACACGTATAACATTCCCCATCCAATTTGCTAATCGCATAAGGGCTTAACGGTTGGGGGGGATCGGTTTCGGTATTGGGCAGTTGCACAGGGTCACCATAGACACCAGCTGATGAAGAAAATACCACCGTTTTTACCTGGACATTAGCACACTGTTGAAACAGATTGAGGGTTCCTATACTATTATGCTCTATATAGGCTTGGGGATGTTGCATGGATTCTTCCACACTAATCCATGCTGCGAGATGGAAAACCGTATCTGCAGTTTCCAACAAAGGCTTCATGAATTCTACATCGCGATAATCCCCTTCAAATAGGGTTAGCTTGGGATAGGTTTGTACAAACTGTTCCATTAATGAACGCGACCCTGTATGAAAATTATCTACAATCGTTACTACATACCCTTGTTGTGCAAGGGATTCCGCCAAATGGCTTCCAATAAATCCGGCACCGCCTGTAACGATTATATGTTTCATCACCAGTTCAAATGGAATTTACATGGGTTATTCCGTTCCCCCATTCAACCAGATAGGTTGAGGGTTTAGGTCTGAGCATGGAATTCCAGGTTTTCTTATTCATTTAAACAAACCCTGGTTCAAGCAACGTTTGTTTAATGCGTAGGCGAGTTTACAACTCTGCTAGCTGCTACTCATAGTATCATAAGGTAGCACATTGTATTGAGTAAACCATTAAAAAAAGAATTAAAACTCCACTAAAAACAATACCATCCTTTGTCCAATAGTACAGGTTAATCTGTGAGTAGGAAGCAGTAAAGCAATCCATTTCGCCAAGGTTGAGCTCCTCACTGTATTATGAGGACATCATCACGCAGATATTAATCGGAAGGATTAAAAAAAGTACGTTCCAAATCTGCTAGTTCATGGGGTGCAATAGGAACCATTTTCCCAATTTGGTGCGTGTTTAAAATCGCTTTGGCACTAAATTCAGCAACTTCTAGCCGATCATAGGCTTCTAATAAATTCGTTCCGGTGGAGATAATACAATCGTTTTCTATCATTACTACGGGGGAATGTGTCCCAATAGCGTCGGTAATCCGCTCGGGATGATTAAACTGCGCACCAAACGGGATGTAGGGAATATCCCGCAGACATAAATAACTTTCTGGAATAATGCGGGTATCTAATTTTTTCCCGGTAATCAGGTACGCAGAAATATTGGGGGGATGGGCATTAAAAATCGCTTTTATAGAAGGATGGTGAGCATAAATAGCACGGTGTACATTCACTGCACGACTGGGTTGCTTTCCTTGTTCCTGTTTTCCTTGATTGATTAGAACCATATCCGCTGGTTCAATGCGCTTTCGATCGAATCCATTGGGTGTGATAATAAAGCAATCCGAATCCAACCGTGTGGAAACGGTTCCTTCAGTACTTGTCATTAATTGCTGATTATACGCTCGATGTACCAGACTACATGCCTTTTGTCGTCGGCTCAACTCTTTACTGGATCGCATAGAAGGGGTAAATTCAGGAAGGGATGTGTTCCAATGTGTGAATTGTGCCAATTGCGATTCGGATAAGATGCGATACTTCCCTACCAAAGCGGCTTTGATGATGCTTCGTGCACAGAAATCAATGGTCTCAAAACGCAAAAACGCCTGTAATAAGGTTTCTCCAACGGTAACAATGCCATGGTTTTCTAATAATACAATATCATGTCCTTTGGAAAATGTGGTGGCAATTACATCACCCAATTCCTTTGAGCCAGGACATGCATAGGGAGCATATCCTATCGCACCACAAATATGATACGCTTGGGGGATGATTCGAACATCGGGAAGCGTCCGTGCGATACTGAATGAAATCAACGCAGGGGGGTGAGCATGTAAAATGGCTTTGACATCAGGACGCGCCGCATAAATGGCTTTATGAAATGGAAGCTCCGAGGAAGGTTGAAATTTTCCCCGAACAGTACCATTTTTTTTTATGCGCGTTATGTCCCCTGCACCCAAACTTCCCTTATCCGTCCCTCCGGGTGTGATCCATAAATCACCCGTATCGTCTAATATCGATAGATTCCCCCCCGAAGTGGTGGTCATACCATATCCATAGATCCGCTCCATAAAACTGGCAAGCTGTTCTCGAGGATGAATGTATGTATAATCCATGTTAAATCCTTTGTTTATGTGCTTTAAAACAACCGCTTGTCTTCTGCGTAGAGCATAATAAACGTCCCTAGACGGGTCAATAAACAGCGCCGGGGTTTAAACAGATGATTTGCCCACACACCAGGCTTCTTATTACTTTGATACCATGTATGATCTCAATAATAAAACCGTTATCGTAACCGGAGCAAGCAGTGGTATTGGCTGGCATACCGCTCGTTTGTTTGCCCAACAAGGATCTAAAGTGGCTTTGGTTGCCCGATCCAAAGATAAATTAGAAAGCCTGAAACATCAGATTGAAGCGGATGGTGGTACGGCGTTGGTTTCCCCAACGGATATTTTGAATCTGGATCAAGTCGCACAGATGCTTCAGGATGTATTAAAAACATTCGGACCGGTAGATGTGCTGGTCAATAATGCAGGGGTTGGCGCATTTCGAAAAGTGACGGATTCCATTGGCACAGTGGATTTCCATCAAATGATGAATATTAATTACCACGCCCCTGTGATATTAACACAGCTCGTCCTTCCCCTCCTTATTAAAAATGGATCGGGTCAGATCATCAATGTATCTTCGTTATTAGGGAAACGAGCTATGCCTTTTATGGCAGCCTACTCTGCTAGTAAATACGCGTTGAATGGTTTTACCCAAGCGTTACGCGCGGAAGTCATGCATGAAAACGTCGATATTATTTTAGTTAATCCCGCTGTAACGCGTACTGCATTCTTTTCAAAAGCCTCGCCCGACCATGGAGAAGGTATGTTAAGCCAGATGCCCGGGGTAATGGAACCGGATGCTGTTGCCAAAGCCATCGTTAATGCCAGCCGAAAGCAAAAACGGGAAGTAACCTTATCTACTTATGGAAGGTGGTTCATCCGCCTTTCACGTTGGTTCCCACGTATGATGGATAACATGATAGCAAAACAGGTAGGCGGCACATATGAATCCCAAAAGCAACAAACCAATACCTCAGAACCCGATACCAAAAAACCTTCCCCTCCAAATTAAACCCGCCAGGATTCCACCTGTTCTCGAGTCAATTGTTGTGTTGGCTCCAATTCAAACGACTTGAGTGGGGTAGTGATATGTAGTTGGGGATTTATTTCCGGTGGAATTTTACTATAAAAAAAACACAAATCCACAGCAAGTAAAAGCACATTCTGTTCCATGGTGTTGGGAACGACCACAACCGGCCCTTTCTGATAGTTTTTAGGAACGATAATCGAATCCATTTTGGGATCCCGCTGTTCTAATAAATTTAGATTGTCCGTTTTGTCTCTTCCTACAATAATTTTATGGATTCCATTAACTCGAAAGTGCCTTCCATAACGACATAAAACAAAGTCTTTCGCCATGCAGGTATCCTTTTCATACCGAAGCAACTCCAGAACTTTCTGACTATAATGTGGTTCGGTAAGCAAACACCCCCCAGCTGGTGCAGGATAGAAATCAATCCCCAGCTGCGTAGCTAAATCCATTTGGGGTTTTCGAGAACGCCCATGGAACCCATATAATTGATCGCGATCCACCCATCCTTTCTGCTCGGGAATAGAAGGGGCAAGCAATTTCGCACTCAAAGGACGTATTAAGTAACCTTCATACTTCCCATGTTTATCAACATATTCCAATCCATTTCGAGTTTGGGACATGGGGCGTTGTCCCACTACTTCCCCTGTAAATAAAAAGTCATATCCTTCTGATTTTAAAAAAGAGCCTGCCTCGCGTACCATGAGCGCGTGGCAATCCCTACATGGATTTGCATTTTTCCCATACCCACAGGCGGGATCTTTTAGTATGGGCAAAAAGGCATCGGTAATATCCTTACAAATAAACGGTATCCCCAGCTTTTCAGCAGCATATTTAGCCCGCACACAGGAATAAAAGGGGGTCTGGAACGAGATCCATGTAATTGGGATCCCCTGCTTTTGAAGTACAACGCCGGCAAGTATGCTATCTAACCCACCTGAACTAAGGCCCAATCCTCGTATCTGTCCCTTCATAATTATCCTTATACCGTTTCTATGGTAAACCAATTCTATAGCTAAGAGTATAAACAAAGTGAGTATGTATTTCAATTCTGTATTGCTTTAATATACATGAGATACACTTGAAAGCTTCAGTTTGACAGGGGTGTATGCTATAGGCTTTTTATTCTTCCGACGGATGAACAGGCAGAAAAGGGGGTTGGGGAGCCTGTTTAACCATCGGGAAGTAAACATGCTAAGATAAGTTATGATTTCCATTTGTGATCTATTACAGAATCGTTTGCACTCAAACGAAGGAAAGCAAAAAAATAGAATACGCTCGATTGGTAGAAAAGAATTACCAAATTATATTTCGCTATCGGTTTAAACTAAAGGTTCGTTCATGAATTGTTTTCCACATTCCGAATTCCGGTTCAATACCAAATGAATCCACTGCTTTAGGAGAAACCAAGCGATATCGCAATGTTACCGAAGCTAAAACGCATCCATCCGGAATGATGAATTGATATTCCCGATGTTCCCCCGAGTTAAGTCGGCTATCTACTGTTGTATTCGCAGCCAGCCATGGGGGTACACCTACCTGCCCCTCTTCGGATTCAAACAACAATGCAAGTAAGGTTTTATCCGTGGGAGTAATGTGATCCGCATTCGACCAAACAGTTTGCCCAGCATCATCTTCAAATTTAACAAGCAGGGAGGCTTGTCGTAACGGTTGGGAAGAAGGGAATTTATGGTGTGTCAAATTCTGTAGAATGACAACCAATTCACCCGCTTCATTTTGATTCAACGATAACGCAGTAGCTTGCTTCACCATTTCCACATCGTGTCCCCCTAAAAACCGATGGGATAAATGTTCTTGTGAATGGGACCCCGCTGCTGGAGCACCTTCGATAAGAGGCATATGACAATCCATACATGTTTTAGTAGAACCTCCCGGGGGTGTCTTAAACTCTCCCATATCCCCTGCCAATATACAGATCTTCACATTGTTTTTATTCTCCTTCCGTCCATGGCACGTAAAACAGAATTCATCCATATTGGGAAACTGCCATTCCTCCACAGGATGGAACGCTCGTCCTTTTCCTTTCCCTGATGACATAATAACGGTTTTTTCATTATACGCAGGCTGATTGAATAAGCCGTTCCGGTTGATTCCGTTGATCGAATGACAGATTCGGCAGCTAATTCCTTCTTGAACGTGTGGATCTTCTAAATCAAAGGTTGCTTCTCCACTCATCAGTTCGCTTTTGTTTAATACCGCTGGAGTGTGACAGGGTGCACAATGGTAATCCACCGGTTTATCTATGGATAGTTTATAGTGCTGATATGCCGTTACCACATTTTGATGGATTGGATTCTTTGCGGGAGATGACATAGCATGCCAGGACTGCTGCCATTCCTCGTAGATTCTACTATGACAAGCGTTGCATGATTCCGCATTCTTTATATGGGTAAAATGATTCGCCTCACTTAAATCGATTTGTGTGGGATCTTTCACACGGGTATGGGTTTCCGCTTGGTGTTCGCTTCCTACTTCCGTGCTTTGTTGATTAGAACGGTCATTGGTGCCACAGAATGATAATCCAAAAATTATTACAACCAAAATGCCAATCAATCGGGTAATAAATGCCATAAAAATCTCCTAACTATACTTGAAAGTTTCAGTTTTGACATAGGTGTCTGTGGCGCGAAGCGTCACAGACACCCCAAAAAATGCCAAGCCACTTTCAAGTGGGTATATAAACAGGATGGTTGATCTGGTTGGGTGGAAGCAGTATAGATGATTTTTACTCTCCAAATTTTTTGGGTATGTTTCGAAAAAACATAGAACCATTCCCAAACAGAGCCACCTACAATATAATAAATTCGGATGACTGTGAGAAGTAGAGATAGTAACACGGGTAAGAGTTTGGTTCGGTTTTTTTTATACGTTATGTTCCGCATTCGGGGGTTAGCGATTCCCACCCGTAAGGATTTCTTGACTTACATAGTGTTTCTTAACATATTATTAACGTAATCGTTTGGAATATTCTAATAACGGTTACGGGATGCGTCTTAACACCACCCCAATGTTGAATTTCAGAACCATCCGTGTCCTGTCTCATTGACATGATATACCCAAACTGATGTCTATGTGTGTTTCAGCCTGCCAATGACCCATCACACGGTGAAAGAGGATTGTATGTCAACGAATCAAATACATACCCAAATGCATGCTGCACGAACTAACCAGATTACTTCTGCCATGCAAGCAGTCGCAAAAGCAGAATATATGGAACCCGATGCGCTACAGAAGGAAATTGCGGAGGGTAGATTGGTTATCCCTGCAAATATAAATCATCGGAACCTAGCACCTATCGGTATTGGAATTGCTGCTCGATGTAAGATTAATGCCAATATTGGGAATTCTGCGGTTGTATCAAATATCAAGGAAGAAATTTGTAAACTCCGAGCCGCAGCGTATTATGGGGCAGATACCGTCATGGATTTATCTACCGGAGGAGATATCCCAGAAATCAGAAGGCATATTATAGAAGAAAGTACCATACCTGTCGGTACCGTGCCTATGTATGAAATTATGGCACGAATTAATGATATTAACGAGATGTCGCCACAACTTATCTTGGACGTAATTCAGGAACAAGCAGAACAAGGCGTGGATTTCATGACGATTCATTGTGGATTTCTTCAAAAAATGATTCCCGCCACGAAAAAACGAAAAACTGGCATCGTCAGTCGTGGGGGAGCCTTGATGGCACAGTGGATGAGCACACATAACAAAGAAAATCCCATCTACACACAATTTGATGAGATTCTGACTATTTGTCAGCAATACGATGTTACATTAAGCTTAGGAGATGGACTTCGTCCGGGTTGTTTGGCGGATGCGAGTGATGAAGCACAATTTATGGAGTTGAAGGTACTCGGGGAATTGACCCGTCAAGCATGGGAAAAAGATGTGCAGGTGATGATCGAGGGACCGGGACATGTTCCGTTTAACCAAATTGAGATGAATGTTCAAAAGCAGATGGAATGGTGCCATGAAGCCCCCTTTTACGTATTAGGTCCTATTGTTACGGATGTAGCACCAGGCTACGATCATATTACTTCCGCAATTGGTGCAACCATGGCAGGATATGCGGGAGCTTCGATGCTTTGTTATGTGACACCCAAAGAACATTTAGGATTACCTAATATGGAAGATGTACGGCAGGGAGTGATTGCATATCGGATTGCTGCTCATGCTGTTGATGTAGCACGCAACCGAAAACATGCCCGGGATTGGGATGATAAAATGGCTCAAGCTCGGTTTCATTTTGATTGGGAGAAACAATTTGAGCTCGCCATGGATCCCGATCGCGCTCGATCCATGCGTGAAGAAACCTTGAAGGGAACCGAGTTTGCTAATTCAGAATACTGTAGCATGTGCGGACCCAAGTTTTGCGCGATGAAGCTTTCCAAAGAAGTGTAATGATCCCGTTGTTGCGTGCGCTCCCTTTACTCATTCTGCTGTGATTTCCAACATGGTTACTCCATGTGGGGCAACTTGTTCGGATACCGTAAGATTTCCCTGTTCGGTTCCATATCGTTTTACATCCATACAGCATTCTTGTTTTCGGCGCAATACCTCCATATCTTCTAAAAGGGGAGGCTCAGGGGAACCCATTTCCAACCAGGTGTCATAAACACTCCCATGTTCCCGATCAAACCGGGTACGTTGAATGCGGACCCGATCCGCAAGTTTGGAGAATTCCAGTTCAAATTGTAACGGCTGCGCTTTCTGAAACAGGCTGTATAGATCACCCCGTTCCGTGTTTCGGCTATCCTTCCCTAATTCATTGTAATGTACATAATTCCACAAGAGAATACACAAACTTCCATCCATGCGGCGGGTAATCGCATAAGAGTCTCCACTCTCCAATTCCTCATCCCCTAGCTGCGATAGAAACCAATATCCATGATAGGATGGTTTTTTCAAACCCTGTACGTTTACCAAACCAAATCCCCCGTGAAAACACGTATCACCCAATCGTCCTTCTTCAAATATATCGCTTACTGCCCAATAGGATAAGGAATCAAAAAAACCCCGTCCTTTCCAATTATTATAGATTATACACGGTGCCATAAAGGCGGTATCATGAAAACGATCCCGTGGACTCGGGCTGCTATTCCATTCTGTATAATGCCTTTCCACATTAGGAAATTCTGATTTTTCAACGGCTTTTGCAATCTGTTTGATATCCGAAAAAAACCGTTCCGGTTTATCCAACACCATATATCCTTTACCCTCCAGATCAACGGGATGCATGGACGGATAGGGATGTGTAGAAAAGAAATCCAAGGGTAAATTCCGATCTGCACAAGCTTGGAAAAATTCTTTTTGCCAGGGTGCCACACCCGGATTTCGGCTGGTTCCAGATGAAGCAGGGCCTCCTACCATAAAATCCTCATCAATGGATTTAATGACTTTCACGGTTCGCTCATACAGTTCCATATAAGCTTCAAAATCTGCATTCTTCCAAAATTCCTCCAGGTTGGGTTCATTCCATACCTCGAAATACCAGGTTCGAATTTCTGCGATTCCGTAACGGTTGATAATATGTTCCATAAATTTTTGAATGAGTAATTCCCAGCGTTTCCAATCTTTGGGTGGGGTGATGTTTCCTTTCCACCAGAACACCGAATGGGTATCACTTGCCAGATCATAGGGCATAAAACCGAATTCTACAAAGGGGCGAATATCATGGGCTAACCAATGATCAAATACCAAATCCACATATTGGAAATTGAAGATGGGATGCCCCTGATCTTCACGATATACCATCATATCCTCATGGAATAATCCATGCATCCGAATATATTGGAATCCAATTTCTTCCTGAATCATTTCCAAATGCTTTTGAAAGTCTGCTCGTAGCGCTTCACCCACTCTTCCTCCTCCTACACACACATGCCAGTGTTTTGCATACAGGGTTCCCTTTGTGGTTGTATCAATTGTTAGTTTCATAGGGTTCTCCTTTCAGATGTTTTCTTAGGGATACATGGTACTGTTTGGTTTTGTTATTAGGGTTTAATGCGACTTTACTATTGCCACGTTATAAACTCCGCTTTAATGATTGGGTATCGATTCACACCTTCTTTCAATATAGTCAAAATAAATGAAAACGCTACCTATTTTAGAAGATAGGATGGCGCGAAGCTAACTGCTATTCGGTATCAACAACAGTTTTGATTGAAAACAAAGATACATCAGGGGGTTGACAAAAACTCAATTATCGTTATACTCGTGACCTAGCCAGTTAAGCGGCTGGGGAGGCATAGGTGTGGATAATTCAAATCGAATTGAGAAATCCAATGACGAGTGGCGAACGCTGTTAAGCAGCGATGCATATCATATAACCCGTGAGAAAGGGACTGAACCGGCGTTTACTGGAAAATATTATGATCATAAAGAACCGGGCACGTATACCTGTGTTGCATGTGGTCTTACTTTGTTTTCATCCAAACAGAAATACAATTCTGGTTCCGGTTGGCCTTCATTCTGGGATGCCATCCACCCCGATCATATTGAAACCGAAGCGGATCACTCCCATGGAATGATTCGAACCGAAGCGCATTGTATCCGATGTGGTAGTCATTTGGGGCATATATTTGATGATGGACCCAACCCAACAGGTAAGCGATATTGTATTAATTCTGCTGCTTTACATTTCATTCCTGAAAAAACTAGCTAACACTTCTTCGGTTTTACTGCCCAGTGTACGTGTTTTGCTAGGATACTCGTTGGATTCATTTTCGATTTATCGTATTCAAAAAATACGAGTTCCTGAAATCCAACGCTGCATTGGTAATCCCTTATAGATTTGTTACTTTTTAAGCGTATGGAGGGAACATGTTCACCCATGAAACATTTTTCATACTGTGTCTAATCATATTTCTAATACTATTTGGAGTGCTGATTTACAGCATGAAACAATCAAAAGAATGAATGATACGAGCTGATTTGCGTTGGAATGACGGCTTTTCCCAAGTACTTATCGTTGGTGTACGGTTTCACAATGTCGTCCTTTTTTTTTATCTTTGAACAACGGCTAGTAGATCGTTTGGTAGTATTGCAATCAACCTGCTGCTGAATAAAATATGGATAAGGAAATATCAATGAGAACACCATATAGATGCATATTATGTGCATTGTTACTATGCGCAATGCTCATAGCAAACAGCTGTACTAACAACACCAATGAATCCCAACAAACTCCAAACAAAGGGATGAATCAATTATCCCAGATGCATCAACTGGGAGGTGTTGTACTAGACACCATGGATGCTGGTGGATATACGTATATTCAGGTTGAGCAAAATGGGAAACAGTTTTGGGCTGCGGCTCCAGAAACGAACGTAGTTATTGGAGAAGTTGTGAGCTTAACAAACCCGATGACACAAAAGAATTTTACAAGCCCTACCTTGAATCGAACGTTCCCAATTATTTACTTTGTAAGTGAAATCCGAAAAACGGGCGACATCGTACCTCTTCCTGAGCACACAGACCAAGCAAATCAAACTCCTCCCAATCCATCTCCTCCTCCAACCATTTCCTTTGAAGGAATTACAACTCCCGAAGGCGGAATGACCATCGAAAAAATTTATGCGAATAAAGCAAAGCTTGAAAATATGAGTGTGACATTCCGTGGGAAAGTAGTAAAATATAACCCGAATATAATGGGAGTGAATTGGATCCATGTGCAGGATGGTACAGGCAAGGAGGGAACCAAAGATATCACCGTAACCAGCCAAACCGATGCAAATCTAAATGACACGGTTGTGGTTACTGGAATCGTTACTCTTAATAAGGATTTCGGATCGGGTTATCAATACGATTTAATTATTGAACATGCAGAAGTCATCAATGAAACACACTCTCATAATTCTAAAATGGAGTCTCCATCGGGTACCGAATCCCCAAACACCACGGAAAGTCCCGATACCACAAAAAATCAGACACCATAACATCCGACTTATGGGTGGCGATGTCCCATGAGCATTCTACTTGCAACCCTTATTATCTTGCTTTCCAGCGTTACCGGGACGATGTATAAACTGGGGGGAAAGTATCACACTGATAACATTGGAATTGCACTAACGGTTTTTGGTACCGGTGCGATTCTGCTTATTCTTTATCATATTCTGATCCAACCGTTTATTATCGTTGCGTATCATCCCGCCTATATGTTAGGTATTGGATGCGGAATCCTCCAATCTCTAACATTAGTCGCCATGCTGTATTGTATCCGTCATATTCCTTTGGGACTGTCTTTCACGGTGCTGAATCTTTCTATTGTTATACCATCCCTATATGGGTTAATTGGATATGGGGATGTCTTAAGTACGTTCCAAATACTTGGTCTAGTGTTGTTTCCCTTTGTGATTATAATTTTTACTTTAGACATCAATCGTGGGAAATTGTTTCCTGAAGGTGAAATGCCCCCCATCCGCCTGCTTGGCTTATTGGGTTTTATTTTTCTTGCGAACGGAACAAATCTTATACTGATGGCGGAATTACGCTACCAAGAGCTACTGGATTTCCGATTGAACCATATGTTTGGGATGCAACTTACTGCAATTATACTTTTAGGAATAATACAGCTGAAGCGTCGTCGTGCGTGGGGATCTTCGGTATTGGTACTGGGTGGTATAGGAGGGACCATGTCTGTATTTGGTGTGTATCTCTATTTTGAATTGTTTAAATATTTAGTTCCTTCGGTTGCCATTCCACTATGCTCAACCGGTCAACTGGTTGTATTAACATGGGTGGGATGGGCATTCTTTAAAGATAAATTGAATAAACTCACCCTCGTTGGGATGGCAATAGCCATTCTCGCAATCGTATTCCTAAATATTAGTACGACTGCGTGAGTACAATCAAGGAGATGCAATACCCAAACACAACTCCACCTTTTCCGCTGGGATAGCAGGATACGCTCGTACTGTAATCGAGTTAGCAGAGGCTGATTCAATCTCATAACCCGTATCGTTCACAAGCAACGTTTGTCCCTGCAGCGTTTCTGGATGTGCTATGGTTTCCTTGACCGTGTAGGAACGACCCGCCTGGGACACAACCGAATACATGGTCATCTGTTCAGGCAGTTCCAACTGAATTCTTCCATGTGTAAACGATTGTCCGTGTAAAAGATAAGCGGTTTGCTTCTCCGAATCCTTTAATTGGGAATGAAATCCAAAAGTACCCTTTAAGGTATTATCTTCCGATTGAACCAAACCCCCGGTGCTGGTCCAATATAGCGTATCTACTCGGTCCGAAAGCTCTACCTGGACAATAGATATCCCCGCTTCCGCATCATATACCAGCAGCTTCGCTTTTACAATATGGTTCGCATCCTGTTTATACGGCTCCAAAATAGCCACATAAAGGGATTGTAGTGGTGTATCTTTTATGGTGTTTTCTGCAAAAATTTGTTGTATGGGAGAAGCGTCAAGTGCATTTCCCTCTCGGGATCGCCAACCCGGTGCATCCGCCACCAACAGGCGATCAATCGGAGAAAGCATGGTTAAATCATAATGCATATCATTTAAAACCCATCCTACCGACCACCCCGGTTGAACGATACTGCTTCTGAAATTGGATAACCATGGGTGTTCCTTTTCTGTGGGTTGGAATGGTATCTCTTTGGAATCAAATGTTCCATTGGATTGAAAGGCGTAATGATGTTCGGTTCCGCCATGAACCAGGAACCAATCCACCACATAATGTTCTGTTTCTGTTAAAGGAACAAGCGCAAGAGCACGGGTGTATCGATCACAATCTAAGTAGGTATCACCACTCGCCTGAATGAACTGCACCCGATCGTGGATTCCCATCACATCCAATTTGGAAGTATGGGGCATCCGATCCTGATTTTTAAAATCAACAACAACGATATTATGAGAAAGCGTCGCTTTCATCCACGCATTACGAGGATCATCCCACATATACCCCCGATCGGATGCAAATTCCTGGCCATATGCATAGTGAATAATGCTCAGGGTATCGTGATGACGATGAACATCCATAGCATTCCCATTGAAGTAAAGCGCCGTTTTACCATCGGGTTGCGATCCTCGTAATACACCCACATGCCACCCCGGAAACCACTCGGAATGAAAGGGAAGCTGTTGTTTCCACGTATCAGCATGGTGTTCGTTCATTGTATTCATCTTCATTACTGCAGGATCCCGCCTCCATAAAGCAAAATCATCCCCTTTTTCAACCAATGAATCCCCTTGAACTGCAGCAAGTAGGGTAGCATAAGCGGGATCATAATAACTGGTTAAAATTTCCACATACTTTGGTTGAAGGGTGGTTTGATAATGCGTATCGCCGATGGTGGGGAATTGAAGATTGGGATCCAGCATTCGAACCATTCCTTCCAAGGCAAGTTGATATCGGGTGGTCTGTTTAAAGGGATTCAGCTGTTGATACCCTTTTGAATCCGAAGGTAGTAGATAGGTGGGGTCTGTATATCCCATTAAAATTTCCGGAATCGGACTCATAAGGGACAAATGCATATTGGAATAGGAAGGGGATTCTTTACAAAATCCATCGAAGTAAAAACTATGATCCAATAAGGCTTCAAATCCTTCGAGGGCTCGGCGTACTCGGCGTGGATTTTCAAATAACATCCCCATGGCAGCACTTAAGGTAAGACTTCTGCCTATTTTATTATTCACCGCATGATATTGTTCGGTATCCAAGGTTGCAGGAATAAATAATCCTTCAAGTATTTGTTTCTCCACCGTCGGTTTCAAAATAGGTTTTCCAGAATCATCTGTTGCTCTGCGAATCAAATCATACGCCACAACCATTGGATGGACAGCACTGGCATCTGTTCCACTGGGTACAAATCGTCCTGCTCCCCAAAATCCGTTGTTGAGCGCCGCATATCCTTCGAAATGATGCATCCCCTCAAATGCATTGCGGATTACATCTTTATCGAACCGACCTGCAGGAGGATGTTTTGCCATCGCCAACGCTGCTTCATAGGGGGGACAATCAGCATAAGTCCCATCATAGGAATGATACAACCAATTCGGAAACCGGTGTGCGAGAACTTCCAAAATCTCGATTGCTTTTTCCGCATAAGCGGTATTCCCAGTTAATATATAGAGCTGAGCAAGGGGTAGCACACGATCAGAACAATAGCGGATTTTATGATATCGAATTAACCCGGAAAAACTAACATGAATGGGCCAATGCGCCCATTGGTAGGCATATTTACCTGATTTATCTTCCGGATGAGCGCGTTCTTCCTTTGTTTCATAATAATGAAAAGTCTGACCCATTTTCGGGGCATCTAAAATTCCTGTTTCAGGATAATCAGGATTCGGATACGTTGTACCACAGTATTTGCACGTTAATTGATCTGGATGGTGAACATCCCATTGAAGAACATTGGATTCCCCCTCCGCACATTGTTTATGAATACAATGGGGGCAGACTTGGCCATACGATGACCATGGTGTTAGCTGTTCTATAAATGATTCTACAAATCCAGGGGGTTGATCCATTAAAAACTGAGTTCGTTCTTTCCACTCGTTCAGAATCTCGGTTGCCCATGAATAATGTTGGATGTGGTGTTTAGCATAAGTAATGTGTTCTGGTTTATATAACGTTCTCGGTTGATCCATCAACGCAGCGGGGCATGATCCTTGAAACATACATGCCCGGTTATAGGCTTCAATGTTTTCCTGGATCATTCGAAGGATATCGATATAAGAATCCTTATATGGAAATGGAATGTTCGGATCTTGTTGGGTGCGTTGGGCTGCCGCTAGGAAATCTGGAAGTTGGTCATCTAATTTGCGTTCTAATTGATTGAGTTCTTCTTCCCAAATAGAGAACCCATTTTTCTTGATCTGTGAGCGGATGGCATGATATGTTTGCATAGAGGTTTGAATAGAATGTATCAACCCCTCGAAATCGGGCATCTGAAAATAAGCAATCATCATATATTTCACATCGGGATTGGAATAAGTGAGTAGATCATGTGAAAATTCCTCATTTTCATCTCGTGGATAGGCAAGTGTCCCAGCCATCGTATATACTCCATATGCTGAAACAGGATTTAACTCCACATCGATTGGACCTAACGTATAGGTTTTCCCAACTTCCCAATCCGCTGTAGAAGGTGCAGCACCTTCATCTAAATAATACGCACCCTTTATTAGATGGTTTCCATCCGTTACCCGATAAATATGGTAATTGAACCAAGCATCCTTTTTTATAGGTTGAAGGCATTTGAGTGTGATATAAAATGAGAGGGTATCCCGAGGATTTGGACGGGCATCGTTTATCATCACCTCAATAAGTTCTAAAGAAGGCTTCTCCAGATAATGAACAGCAGAGGTAAGGGTAAGCATTTCCCGATCGGATTGTGCTGTACGGTAAATCGAATAGGCTTCCAATTCCACTTGATTCCAAGGCATTGTCGCTTGTTCAGCAAGGGGATAAACCTGAGTACTTGCTATCTGCGCAGGCTGTTGTTCAGTTGTACACCCTAAGCATACAACAAAAAGTGCACTTACTAACCATAACCAAATCCGTATCATAAAACCTCCAATAATCCGATTTGCTAGGGTAGAAGCTGAAATAATGATTTTTATCTACGTTTGTATTGAAAACATGGCTTCTATCCTCACCGAAACATCTGTATGTCCGAACCAAATGGTACGGATCAGCTTCTAAGAAAAACCCTTGTAAAGTAATGATATTTTTTTGATTACACAATGATTAATACCTTTTACACTATACTTTATTTTTTGATGGGGATGTATTTTATTTAGGTCCGTGCTATATTTAATATTGTTTGAATCCTGATCGGGAAAATGGATCAATGATAGCACTCCGGATCATACTAATCGTAATTGGGATATTACAAACGTTACTGCTGTTCAGTAAAGATGAAGATGCAGAATCTCACTCCCAACCATATGTACTCGAAGATACTGATTTATTTATCCCCTACGAACGCTTAACGGAGGCTTTTTGGAATGAAAAAGCGCATCAGCACCAGGTGAAAAAACAAGTAACGCTGGGAATGACAGGATTGACTGTACCAGGTACGTTGTTTACACATCTGGGACTTGTAGTCATTACCTCGTTATTTAACAGGATTGAGTTTGCGCTCTCCCCCCTTTCCTATACGATTACTTGGAGTATAGCTATTGTTCCTGCTTCCATACGCCATTCCCGTTATCATAATCGACTACTACAAACAGCGTTATGGTTAGAAGATCAAGCTTTGCAAAAACCCAATTATTATATGGAAGAAATCAATCAGCAGTTAATCTATCAATATATGGCGCTCGAATCCCATCGTCGAATTTCCATACGAATGAACGCGGTTCGTATATGGAGACGAGCAAGTTTGGTATCCATGATGATGAGTTCACCTTTATTATTCACGGGTATTCGGAATTCCGATCCTGAGTTGATTGGTATATCCAGTGCAAATGCGATTTTTTTTGGGTTTATTTTTGGATTAAGCTGTGCCGTACTACATAGACTGAAAAAGAAACGGGATTCAATACAGGTGATTTTTCAGGAAACGGGAATCGCTGTGTTGAATCCGTATGATGATTCCCCGATTACTTTTACAGAACGTATGGAAGAATCTCCAAAACCTGCAGCACCTAAACGAGTGAAGCAACCTTTGGAACAGAAAGAAAAACGGCAACTTGCTTTTCTATCGGGTGTTTCTACCCTTGCGACCATTCTTGGAATAGCGTTTTTTGTGGGGGGTAAATCACATCCAAACTATGATTCAAGTAAATTTTATGCACTAGGTGGTATCTGTATTGGTTTTGGAACATTAGGCATTTTGGGGAGTATTGTCCAAGCCATTCGCATGCATCGTAAACAAAAAGAACAAGGGGAAGTCAATCCCAAACACACAGGAGGTAATCTATGAAATGGGTTATACATTGTTTCACACATTTGGTTTTTTATGGAATCCTTATGATTAGTTTTCTAGGGCTGGGAGTATTCATTACACAATGCGATCTTTATGAGTCGGGATACCGGCTGGATGATCCTTTGGGTGGAGACTATGTTTGTTTAGTAGAAGTGAACCCAAAAGCAAGTGAACGACAACGATTTGCGACTTATCATAAGGAAAATGAAACCTATGTGCAGTGTAATGCTACGGTGGCTACCAACTGGTTTAATTCCTATCCGGAACGCTTATCGGAATTTCAACAACGGTATCAAATATTAGAAACCTATCATCAGACAAAAGATCACAGGAACACTACAGATGCATCGGTAGTGGCAACCACATACCCATTACCAAAGCAGGTGGAATCCGTAGGATTGACCGTAGCACAAATCCAAGCGAATCAACCGGCACAGGACTCATTTACCCTGCTGTATCCTCCTCCGTATAATAAATTTTTTATTAACCAATCTACCGAAACGATGTATCTAACTAGTTCCAACGTGGGGCTTGCAGCAATTGATATTCACGATCGATATCGGTTTGTGGAGTTGGGTAGGGGAATTGAGTTACCGATGGATGATTTGTTTATAATTAATTCCCAATATGCCTATTCAGAAAACGGCATGGGGAGTTTATACCTGATGGACGTGAGCGATCCCCAAAATATTCAACAACTAAATCAATGGGATCATCTTTTGAATCAGGCGTCAGCAGGATTTGAAAGGGATGGTGGTATTGTGCAAGTGAGTAATACGGAAGCTCCTCAGTTTGGGGATTATATTCTTTATAAACAAGGATTCCTGAGCTTTTATGACTGTAATGAAGTACGACCGACCTATCCAGATTTACCAGAGGATCTCGAATGCGATGCAGATGGAACGTGTGTTGGATTGCGTCGGTTTGATCGTTCGTTGCCCGATACCAAATGTAGCTATAGTCCTGTTCCAGAAGATTTCAAGGAAGGGGGGATTGAAAAAGGAGGGTTTAGTTTGGGTTTGATGAGTGAAGAGGCTTTCGATGGACAAAGTAACCGAGATTATTCCGGTTTAGGGGGACACGGTGGAGCGGGAGCACTTACACAAATGATGCAGATTGATGATGTGTTATATGTTATGGAACCTCCTTCTAATTATACGATCGGATATCTAACGGTGCTGGATATTCAAGACCCAACAAATCCCCAAATCCTTCAGGTAATTGAATTGGATAATGCACCCGAAGCGCTTACGTATAGCCCTCCGGTATTGGCGGTATCGGGACGAACCGGATTGATTTTTATTTCGGTTGCGGATCCAAAAAATCCTGAGATTATATCATCCTTCCAACCGGATTCCCAATGTCAGTACGTATTTCCAACTTTTGTGTCTTGGTATTTTAGTGATCCATTGGTGATTCAGGGTGATATTGCATATCGAACCGTTGGTTGGGAAATCTGCAACCAGGGGGCGAATATCCCACCCGAAATGCAAATCATTGATTTATCCAACCTTGCAGAACCATTATTACTGGATCGGTTACCTATGAATGATCCACAAGGTATAACGATTCTGGGGAATTATCTTTATATTGCGGATGGGTGTGACGGAGTAAAGGTGATAGATATATCCAATCCGGAAGATCCAACTCTTGTACGTACGCTGAATACCAACGAATGCGTTAAAGATCTGATTCTTAATCATTTTGATCTGTATACGTTGGGAGACTATGGTGTGCAAGCATTTTACGTAGCACCATTTTATGAAGAAGAACCCACGGTCCCGATTGAGGAAGTTCCGATTTATGACATCGTTTCGATAGGACAGTAAGACATGATAACACAATACAAGGTAATCCGATGGTTGGGAATTGCGATTCTTGGCTTGATGGTTATGTGCTCGTTCTTACGCTGTACTAGCTATCCCATCGCTCCGGATGTTCAATCTGCGTCGTCCTTAGAAGCAGGATCCCAAGAAATGCGTTTCCAAGCAGGATTGGGCTGGGGATCACCGTTATTGATTACTAGTTTTGTACCATCCGTGGAAGGTGGCGTTCATTTACGTTACGGGATTACCGATCGTTTTGAAGTACAAGTACCTGTACACGGGAGTATGATGCTTACAGGATATGATTTGAATTATTCAATCGGCGGGGTGAATAATGAACCGTTATATTTTGCGGGTTGGTTGCAGGCAGATATTCTGGGAAAATATGTTATTCCAAACGGGAGAATAAAATCTGAGTTGATACAACAGACTCCGGAATTGGATACCACAGCGGATTGGATGCAACCGTATTTTCAACTGAATACCAATGTTGCATTTGTTTTCGGTACAGGTATTTCGGTTGTACGTCATATCCGTTTAACAACACCCCAACCCGCCTTGAACGCCTCGATAAAAATGCTTGTTAATTTCGTTTCAACAAAGAGTATACTGAAACAAATTCATGATCAGTATTATTCAACGCATATTAGTACCAAAAAGAAAAAGCAAATCATTCTCCAACGCTATGTAGGGTTAGGATACCAAACCCAGTTGTATCCTCTTTTTCTGGCTTCAGATCATCCCTATGCATTTCATCATCAATGGTATGCATTGATAGGTTTGGAGTCTCCTCCCCATCAGGATCCAAAAAAAACGTATTGGACACGTAAAGCCTTCCAATTTACGTTTGGTATAACCTATAATTACTGGATGGATTTTGGGTATCTTTTGGGATTTACCTTTTCATGGGGATATGGACGAGGCTGGCGGGATCAAAACAATCGGAACGTTGAAGAACCGGTGGAAACTTAAGATCACCATGGAATAATCCACCTTACTTTCTCCGGGAGAGTCTCATAGTGATGAATCAAAAACAAGGGTATTGCGAACGAAGTGAAGCAATCCCTCTTTTAAATTAAAATTGCTTCGTCGCTTTGCTTCTCGCAACAATGCTTTGTTTCTCAGAGGTTGTCTTAACTATTTTCACATTACTTTGAGATTCATCCACTTTCTTCTTTTGTTTTGACTGATAAGACGGTTATATTTATACTCACCAAAGAATAAAAACTGAGGAAATGGTATGGCAACGTATTTATTAACTGGTGCTGC
>CAYPZJ010000028.1:14147-22280 GCA_964414635.1 uncultured Spirochaetia bacterium | reverse complement strand
TGAATTGCAACTCCTTCAATAGCCCTGTTATGAAAAATGTGGGTACACTTTAGGACACGCTATGTATTCATCGGTATACCTAATTCTTTGTTGCGACAAAGCGTTCTCGGAATGCTTCTAACACCGCTTCGGCTTTTTTATAGTTTCCCTGTGCCATGTATTGAATTCCTAAATGGATAGGAATTTGGGTACTCGGCAGATCTTCGGTTTGATCTTGTTTCATGAGAGTTTCATACTGATCGGATAATGTTTCGACATCTGAAAGATCTTCCACGACATCTTCGAATGAGCGATTCATGTGTGCTTTTAGCGCGGGATTTGCTTCGCTTACGAGATCAAGATAAATATGGTACTCCCGTTCAGCATTCTCCAGATCATTCGTTTCTAAGTATAACCGTGTTAAAATCTCATGAACCAGTGGATTGGCTTGATTTTTTGCAGCGAGTTTAATAAACTTGGGAATCGCCTGTTTATATCTTTTATGGTTAAAATCTTCCACCGCTTCGAGGGTGAGTTTTTCGTATTGAGCATATGTCTTAATTTTATCCATAGGTGCTCCCTTCCATGGAGAATAGGTGGAACTGTTCGCGTGGGGAGTGGCTTTCCTTAGTAGGAATCATCACCGGTACCACGATTTTTTTAACGCTACCATCAACACGTATCTTTTTTGCTTCTCCATATTAGCTTATCGAGTGGTATCAAAAAAATCTGAAAACCAAAACCAGTAATCATCCTATTCATAAAGTAATCTATTTTCTGGATCGGAAAAAGATGGATGGATAAAAGTGAATTGACCTTTTCCATGTAGATCACTAACTTTCCCGGCAGTACGATGGTTTACCCTTGAATTCCAGGAACGCGCTATGGCAAAGAAGAAAAAGTCGACAAACAAAAAAAAAGCCATTTCCACTGCAAAATCAACGCAAAAACAAAAAAACAAACGGGGTACCCCCAAAAAAACCAAGACCATTCAACCATCCTCCCCAATCTATACCCAACGATGGTTTCACATAAGTTTGGAAGTGGTTTTGATCCTTGTACTCCTTTTACTCACCTATTGGTTTACCTTCTTCAAAGTGGAAAAAATCCAAGAGGATCAATATTATTCCGCACATGAACAGGAATCGGAGGGATTTTTTTGGAGTGAGACTGCGTTTCAATATCGCTATGCCAAAATGATTGCCGAGGGAGCCGATAATCTGTGGCAAGTCCTCCAAGAGGATAAAGCACTCCAGCATCCTGAAGGGGTCAATGCCTTTCTTGATTACGCCCTATTCATGGAGTTTGTCCATGGGTATGCCTATCGTTGGTTTGCACCCAAAACCCTTCCCTTTCATATCTTCCTTATCCATTTTGTATCCTGGTACACCTCCCTTTTCATTTTGTTGTTATACGGTTTGTTACGGGTATTTTTTAAAAAGCCGGTTTTCGCGTTTTTGGCAGCTATTGTATATCCCATGATAACTGCTAGTTATGCACGAATGATGTCAGGGGTGTATCTAAAGGAAGACTTTACCCTATTAGTCTTTATACTCTCTGTAGGATTATTTATCCTTGCAATGCAACGAAAATCGCTTGCATACGGTATTCTTACTGGGGTTTTCCTGTGGATAACCTTAGTATCCTGGCATTTGTCCCAGTTTTATGTATTTCTACTCTTCTTTATGTTTGCTGTTATTCGATTTTTACATTGGAATACTGAATGGAATCATCGTAATTTCCTTATAATCAGTGGGTTTGTATTGTTAGCAGGTGTTGTCCCTGTTTTATTTGTGCGTGGGTATTTTATTTCACTCACTATGATTATCCTTTATACACTGCTTCTCGCATATTATCTACCTCGCTGGCTAAAAAAAGAATCCTGGCAAACCCGAACGATGCAGCTTTTAATACAAGGAGGGCTATTCATCGGGTTGGTTGCACTCTCCTTTCTTATTCCAAATTTTTCGCGAGAGTATAACCATGTGTTTCAACTGGGATGGTATAAGCTCATCCATTTTGGGATGTTACCTTCGGATCCAACCGGTTTACCATTTGATGTACGGGTGTTTTGGGCAGGGAATTTTAATACCAGTAGTTTAGAACATCTTTGGATTCAATTATGGATGATGCTTCCGTTAGGTGTTCTAATTCTGCTTGCTGTGCCAATACTAGCATTGTTGAAGTGGATCAAACTTGAACCAATCCAAACGTTTTTGTATGGTCTTACCCTGGCAAGTTTTCTTCTAACACTTTTAATAGAACGACTCATAGTGTTTTATGTTCCCTTGCTTGTACTACTACTGGGGAGCATCCTGGTTTATGCTGCACGATATTCACAATCCCACACAGCAGAAAAACCCCGCTGGTTGACTACGATGCCGCTTGTAATCACCATGATAGTGTTTCTAACATGTTTAGGGTTTAATCTCGCCCGAACGATCACCATTGCTGAATATGGTGATGCAACTTCCAGTCGGCTAGAACCTGAGATGTACGATTCATTATTTGGTTGGATTCGTACCCAGACACACCCGGATGAAGCATTTCTGGCGGATTTGGGGGATAGTCCCATGATTTTGCTGTATGGGCAGCGTCCCATTGTGCTCAATTCACAATTTGAAAATGCATTTATACGAAATCGATATCATGTTTTTTTCGAAACCTTGTACGGAGGTACGGAAAGCGAGTTTTATAATCTAGCATTCTATCAATGGAAAGCCACCTATTTTGTATATCAGAAGAAATATCTCTTAAATACAGAAACCCACACCCCCCGCTGGCGTTATAATAATAGCCAGCCGATCGATCCCGATTCGCTGATTGTTAAAATGCATTTCTTTCCCCACCGATTAACTCACATGACACCCTTGTTTGATAACGATCATTATCGGGTATTTCGGTTGCTTGGACCGGATGAACATAAGGAGGATTTTCGTTGGGATCGGGGGTATTCCACCTATTTTGATTTGGACTCGGCTGCATTTGAAGGAGCATTGGAAGCAGGATTTGTAGATATGGAAGAACGGTTGAAAATCTTTGAGGAAACCAGCGATCTGGCAGAACAAGCTCAGGAAACATATATGGACACATCCCTCGATATTCAATCCCGCATCAGAAAAGCGAAGGGGTATTTGGAAAGCGCCTTGCAAAAGGATCCAAGGGATTGGACGGTTTATATCAACATGGGAATCATGATGCTTGAAACACAACAACTGGATAAAGCATTAGAATATTTTTTAGAGGCTGAAACCCGAGTTCCCACCGATTCCCAAGCTCTATATGGAACGATAGATTGTTTGAATAGACTTCGACGCTTTGAGGAGGTAACCCAACGTGCGGATCGCATAGTAACCTATCATGGTGATAATGTGGATTTGCTTTTTCTTTTAGCGGGTGCCTATTATCAGCTGCGTGACTACCGCAATGCGTTTGAAACCTTCACACAGATTCAACGAATTCACGCCGTCGCTGCCCCGCTGGATTGGTTTGTCTGCGCACTGGTTGAACAGAGTGTCGGTTCTGTTCTAACCTTACTGCCGAATTACCAAAGTGTTTTTCCCTATATTGCGAATATCGGTTTAATGGTGGGAAATATCAAAATGGCACGTCAGGCGTTGGAGTTTTATAAGGCGTTACCCGCTGTTTCTGAAGAAGAAAAACAGAAAGTTACCAACCAACTTCATCAATTACCATCAGAGGGTTGAATGCCATAAGAAGCCAATCGGGAAAGAAATGCAGCTGGAACCTCTGCAATGGTATTATCCTGGTATCGAAATGTAACGATTCCCGTTTCTGCAAGTGCAATCATTCGTTCGGTACCCATAATTTTATGAAATACTCGAAAGCTAGCAGTCGATAATTCTCCTATATGGCTATGGATCACCATATCATCTAGAAGATATCCTTGTGCTTTGTAATTCACCACCAGGTCTCGCATAATAATACCGGTAGCACCGTCACCCAGATCCAATTCGGTACAATTCATTTGATGCAGAAAATCAATCCGAGCTTCGTGAAGAATTCCAACTAGCGCATCATTACTCAGATGGGCACCGTAATTTAGATCCCGTACTTTGATTTGTGTCATATAAGAAAAGGCATACGTGGGTTGAACCCGTAAGGTTACGGTTGGCATGATACCTCCTTGGATGTGGTATTGCGATAGTATAGTAATGACTCAAATAATGAAAAACAAGGGCAGGATTAATAAGTTCTACAAGAATTTATCAGTGATGTATGCTAAAGAACGCGAATAGGATACTTCATCAAAGGTGTGATTCTAATAAACGATAGATTCCTAATGACGATTACGTGCTGTTCCGAGGTCATAGTGTGAATAAGAAAAGTGATGTTTTCTTCCTCATAATTGTTTCGCTTTCAGTCCCCAATCCCCCGACCCCTTTTCCCCTCCTTTCGACTCCACTCAGGAAACGAGTGAAAGGGAAGAAGAGCGTAAGGGTAAAAAGGGGAAGGGTTAAAGGTAAGTAAGAAATCTGCTCTTTTTCAGTGGTCAGCAATCAGCGAGACATCACGAGATAGGGGTTGGTGTGATGGAACAATAATGGATCACCAATGGACAGCCTGTTGAGGATGCGGTTGAGTGCAGATTCCAGAAATGGATAGGGATAAACTAATGATTTCTCAGTATAAATGCATATCATAGCGAACAACGTGAAGCAATCTTGTTTCTAAATAAGAAATTGTTACGTCTTTTCTCGTTTAGCCGTAGTCTTAGCGGATAAATGATTACTAGGTATCAGAAGCATATGAGAGAAGGCATAAAAGAAAAAATGTACCAAATAGCCCTGCGCTTTAAGTTGACTTCGTATGCTCTCCTTGTTACATTTATCGGGGTTTATGCTGTTGTTTGGATTCCCTTACCAAACTCAAATACTGGGATTAGAACTTCATCCTGATTTATCACCATCCGAGGTGTTTGTTGTTTGGATTTGTTCGCTATTTATGAGCCACGATGGGTTTGTAGTTGCAATCAGAAACAATGGCGCAGGGTATATAACATAATACGTGTATGTTTAACGAATAAAAACCAACGTATAACGAGGTTCACATGGGTGCACGAATAGCAAAATTGAATCCCTGGATTATTAGTGTTATGACAACCGTATTTGTAGTCTTGGTTGTCGGAGCCCTAGAGATTTTTGGAGCACTGTATAACGAAGTTTCCATTCCATTGATGGATGGTATTTGTATATTAAGTGAATATCCAAATAAAGCGGATGATGATATTATCTTCCTCCCTATTTTTGATTCGTCGTTAAAAGGTGTAAAAGAAACCTATCACCATGGATGGCCTTGGCCCAGAGCGTTAGTCGGGAAAGTGGTCTCGTATTTTGGGCAGGTGGATGCAGCTTCATTTGTTGTGGATATGGAGTATATGGAGCGCTCGGTTTATACCGAATGTGGGGAAGAAGAACAGAAATTGCAAGAAGAGTATGGTATTGACTTTCGGATTGATGATCAAAAAATGGGTACCGCTATTGATGAAGCACAGAATGTTGTATTAGGAACATCAATTAATCCTGTTGAAAACCCCTTGCGTACGTTGGATGAATACATCCCCACGGATGTATCGCCGGAAATCGCAGAATCACGATTTGCTGCCTTTCTTCAAAAATTTTACGAATTGTCACTGGATGTGGAATTTATTGATACGGATGTGAGTTTCTACCCTACATCAGGATTTAACCTTCCCATCTGGCAATTACTAAAAGAAACCGATCATCTAGGGGTGGTTACAGGGGATCGTGATTCCGACGGGATTGCACGGTTTTATTTAACATTAGTGGAATACTATGATCCAACCCATCCTAAAAGTGCTTTCGAGCATACCGAAAACATCACCCGTCCGATCGAAACAGAAGAAGATTTAACCTCAGCGCTGGCAAATGTTACCACTACGCAGAAACGGAAAGATGCGTATTATTTACCCTCTATGGCATTGGTAACGTTATTATTAAATAAAGCAGAACCTCAATCCGATGGGCGATATAAGGTTATTGTCCGGGGTAGAACCCTGGAAGTCCCCCTTAAAGATGGATCAACTTTAACAATTCCGTTATATAGTAAACAAGGTGAATTCCGGTTAAAATACCATGGGTTTCATGAGACGTATGAAGATGTGAATGTATTCCGCATCTTGTACACAGCTGATCCCGAGAACGGGCAATTACTTGATTTGTATTATAACTACTATGTTCCCGCCAAACAGGCTGTAGGAGAACAGCCGGTACTCTATGAGGATATTTTCAAAAAAGAAAACACCTTGCCTTCGATTCTGTTTGATCCGGTTATGTTAAATGATCCCAAAAATGGTCCCGTTGCCAGACAAGCGTATCGTGAAGAAGTAGTGAAGCATGATCCCGAAGCTCAAAAACAAGTGGACCAATTGAAAGGCACCCAATTTACAATGGAAACGATACGAGCCGAATTGGTAGAATCCAGAGCTCACGATATTGCTGCTACCTTATCTGAAGAAGAGATTAATTCCGAGGCGCAGAATGTGTTTGAGGGGAGTGTAGAAGCATTGAATGCGTTATCCAGGGGGGAGAAAATCAAACTCATTTGGCAACCCTTGAAGGATTGGATTAATGGGGGGTTATCCGATGATGAAGTGGCTTATTTTCTTGAGAAGAAAATATGGAATCATATAACACAAGAACGATTTCAGCAATTATCTGAAGCTGAGCAGAAGGAATGGATCACCAAAGCGTATGCAACCTGGTATTATTATCGTCCGAATTCCTATGAATATCATTATCCCACGTTTCCTGAACTGGGAGGAAGAAAAGTGGGGGTTCGAGAAATAGCAGCGGATCCCACGTATTTTAAGGATAAGCATATTGTTTACATTGGGTATGCTTCTTCGTTAATGGATATTCGTGCTACCCCTTTTTATGAAAATGATCCCGGTGGGCATCTTCACGCCACCGCGATTGATAACTTATTAAATGCTGATTTTATTTATCTTTATAACAACGAAGCCATTATCCTTCTGACGTTGCTTATCCTTACCTTTCTTCTGGCAGTATTTGGCGTTCGTAGCAAGCTGTGGCTGTTCAGTGGGGCTACTTTGTTATTCATTATAGGATTATGGGGACTCTCCTTTTTGTTGTATAACCAGGCAAGCATATTGATTTCACCGTTTTACCCCATGCTGGGGTGTGCATTCACACTTATTTTGATTGGTGTGTTTAATTATCTAAAGGAAAGAAGTCAAAAAGGGTTTATCAAGGGGGCTTTTGGTCAATATCTTTCACCCCAGGTGATAGAACAAATCATGGATGATCCCGATCGGCTGAAGCTTGGAGGCCAAAGCCGGGAGATGACCGCATTTTTCAGTGATATGGCGAAATTCTCTACGATCTCTGAAAAACTATCCCCTGAAGAATTGGTCAGCCTGTTGAATGATTATCTAAGTGCCATGTGTGATATCATCCTTCAACAAAATGGAACGATTGATAAATTTGAAGGAGATGCGATTATCGCGTTTTGGGGAGCACCTATTGAAGAACCGAAGCATGCGATCTTGGCGTGCAAATCCACAATCATCATGCAACGCGTGCTTGCTGAAAAACGCGATGGGTATGTGCAACGATATAATCTTCCATTACCCCCACGAATGAGGATTGGACTCAACTCAGGGAAGATGGTTGTTGGAAATATGGGGACATCCAATCGTATGGATTATACCATGATGGGTGATAATGTGAATTTGGCTGCTCGCCTGGAAGGTGCAAATAAATTTTATGGTACGGAAAGCATGATTAGTGAAAGCACCTATAAGCTAGCCAAAAATGAAGTTGAAACACGAATGTTGGATAAAATCCGAGTGGTTGGAAAATCGGTTCCTGTAAAAGTATACGAACTGATTGATTTCAAGGGAGATTTATCGGCGGATCATAAAAAACTGATTGAATCGTACAACGAAGGACTTCAGTTTTATCAAGATCAACAATTTGAAAAGGCGATTTCCTTTTTCCAAAAAGCGTTAACACTGGACGAAAACGATGGTCCTAGTAAAACCTATATTGAACGCTGCAACGAATTTATAAAATCCCCCCCTCCAAGCGATTGGGATGGGGTATACACACTGACTTCAAAGGGATAACATTCTTGCGTATAGAGAATTAT
>CAYPZJ010000028.1:0-14047 GCA_964414635.1 uncultured Spirochaetia bacterium | reverse complement strand
TTAACTCGGTTTGCTTATATTATACACCGGGTTTATGGGTTTCTTTTTTTAAGGAATGGGGTATACACACTGACTTCAAAGGGATAACATTCTTGCGTATAGAGAATTATGGGACTTTTAAACGCTTGAGGGATAGGATATAAAAAAGCAAGTTATTTGTAAAAAAGTGCATGGTAACTTAACTCGGTTTGCTTATATTATACACCGGGTTTATGGGTTTCTTTTTTTAAGGAGGTAACCATGAAAAAATGGGCGATGCTGTTCATTCTACTCCTATTTTTCACAACCTTTTTGGTTGCAGATGATATGTATGATGGGGATACCGGGAAAATATATGTAGCAATGGCTTTTTCCCGTCTTCACAATCAACCATCCGCATACTCCCTAACAGTCGGAATGGCAAATTTTGGTGTGGGTCTTGCCGTAGTTGGGAAACAATACGATTGGTATAAAGTGCAAGTGATTCCCGAACAAGCAGATTCCATTGCTTACATTCATCAAACATCTGTTTTGGAATATGACGCTATGGAGGAGCTTTTAGGAGAAGATCCGGAGGCGTTTGTAGCAAAAATGGAAGATAGTGCTGTAGCGGAGGGAACATCCAACTTTTCCGAACGCACGGGTGTGTCTTATGCTACGAAAGGGTTTTCCGAACGTACAGGTGTATCCTATGCCACGAAAGGATTTTCCGAGCGCACAGCCGTATCCTATGCTACGAAAGGGTTTTCCGAACGTACGGCTGTTAGTTTTGCTACGAAGGGGTTTTCCGAACGTACGGCGGTATCCTATGCTACGAAAGGGTTTTCCGAACGTACAGGTGTATCCTATGCTACGAAAGGGTTTTCTGAAATGGAAGAGACAAGTATGACTGAAGATGGGTATCGATATGATTTAGTTGATTTAATTGATGATTCCACCAACCTAACCATTTCCAATCCGACGGAACAACTACGCAGGTTTCGGGCAAAGGGCATGTTGGGTGAGTATAAATGGTAAAAGGGGACGTTATGCACACGATAAATGATAACCACAAACAAACAGGACCTAGATTTTTTGTTGTACTAGGGATATTGCTTATCCTTATGGGTTTAATTGTTGGGACCTCCTTAACAGGATGCACTACCATACTAAAGACATTAGGATTGGATAATGTGGCTGAAAGTATGGAAAAGCAAAAAGAAACCCAGGATATTACCTTCTCCCCACCAGAAGAATACTACATTGGAAGGTCTGTAGCAGCATATATTCTAAAAGAATTTACCTTATATAGTAATCCTATGGCGGAAGACCCTTCAAAACAACGGGAAATAGGCTCCACTCCGCTCGAAAAGTATGTTACACGGGTTGGACGTACATTGGTCATGGGTTCCGATCGACCGGAAACCTTTACCGGATATCGATTTTTACTAATCGAGAGTCCGGAAATCAATGCGTTTGCTATACCAAACGGTTATATCTTTATAACCACTGGGATTATTAATAAATGCGAAACGGAAGATGACCTGGCTGGCGTGCTCGCGCATGAGATTAATCACATTGTGGAGCAACATCCTACCAAATCCATTGCAGATGGAATTCGCAAGGAAGCGGTGGCAGACACCATGAAATCTGCTGCAGAAGATGTTGTAGGGGGAGGTGGGGACGTCTTGAAAGGATTGATGGACAATGTAGTGGATAAGGCATTTAGTAATTCACTCCAAGGATATGGTAAAAGGCAGGAACTGGAAGCAGATGTATTAGCCGTACGGACTCTCATTCGTGCAGGATATGATCCGTATGGGTTAGTACGAGTGCTTAATCGTTTGGAAGCAGGAGGAGGAGTCCACGGCGATCCAGCAGATCGTGTTAAAGATGTTACCAATACTATTGAGACATATAAGAGCTTGGGGGTTACGATTCCTCCCGCCAATCCAGAACGGGATGCTCGGTTCCAGGCTGTGAAATCAACGTTAACAGAATAAAGGAGAGTATTATATGAATAGAATGAAAACTGGTGTACTAGGTATGCTCATCCTTTTTCTGATATCCATTTCAGGAGGGGTGATGGCACAAGATGGGGCTCCCGAAGAAAGATCGAATGGGGCTCCACCCCAAGACCTCCAATATGAACCGCCCTCCAATGTGAAACCGCTGGTATATGAAAAATGGGCGCAAGAGGAAGCTATTCTTTCGGATATCTCTCATGTATTGCGACCAGAATTACACCCTCGGTTTGCTATCGGTGCGCGGATTGGGTTCAGCCCCCTCCCACAACGAGCGGCTGGATTTCCCCAGATAGCAGTCAGTCTTCATGCAGAGTACATGTATCTTTCTAATCTTACCTTGTATCTGCGCGGTACATTTCTTTCGGCATTTAGTTTTCGGGACCGCACCATGGCACTCCGAGAGTATATCGATAGTGATTCCGAAGGAAAAAGCAATGCTGCTGGATTTGGAGGTACGGTAGGTGGACGCTTGCGTCTGGAAACGGAGATCAAAGGGATTTATATGGGGTTGAATACCTTTATTGGGGCATTTAAGCACGCTGCTTTTCGTACCCATATCGGTGTAGATAACGTCGAAACCGATGATCCTACGTTTCATCCCAATTTTGATGCCCGAGAAATCTATTTTGACAAAGCTTTTCTGTTGTTACCAGCTTTGGAAGCGGGTATTACACCTGTAGCAGGACGTTTTTTTATCGAATTGGGGATCGAATTAGGGATTGGGCTTCTGATTGGTGATGGGGAATATATCGGCTTGGATGATTTTAATGAAGAACCCACCGTCGTGGATGCGGATCGCATCGTGACTAAGTTTGAATTGTTTTTTAATACCCAAATCAATTTTACAATGGGATTCCGCATATAGTGTGTTCCATACCTTCATCACGATGTAACCGATAGTACGCTTGATACCTTACTTGCAAACTATATACGTAGAACATCCTACAATCCATATCAACAAAAACCACACCCGTGGAGGTATTCTATGAACCATACAATGCATTTTTTTTTATTCCTCATTATTATTGGTAGTGTCTTACAGGCAGGATGCAATCAAAGCCAATCGGATTCCACAACATCAACAACAACGGTATCCGCCTCCCTAATTCCCGCTCTTCCAAATCAAGCGGCTGAACCTATACACGCCAATACAATCGGCTCGTTTTCCAACTCCGTCGATCAACCTGCGTGGGAATGGACATCCAACCGGTTAATATCCAATGAGGATGTAATAAATCTAACGTGCATCCAATTGGATCTAATGCGGAATGAAATTTATGCGCGTAAAGGATGGATCTTCGCCCGGGCAGATCTCGTCGACTATTTTACACAGCAATCGTGGTATCGTCCAGCCGGAGACGAAGATAAACGCTCAAAAATCAACCATGCTATTAAAAGTGAATTATCCCCCACCGAACAAAAAAACATCGCCATCCTCCACGAATATGAACATTCGAAGGGGTGTTTACCCGATGAAAAAACGACTGCCTCAACGGTGGATCTATCCACCGCAGAAGCATTAAGCCCAGGTGACCCTGGATTTTTCAACATGGATGGTCCTGCTAATCTTCGCATCCAACCGGATGGAGCCATCGTCGCGAGTATAAACGATTATTTTGATGGATGTGGTATTTATAATTCTGATCCAAAACCGTATAATCGGATTGTATGCTATCTTTCCTTTCGTTCCGATGATCTCCAAGCCATTCCCGATCACCATGGTATATACCGTACGAAAAAGGCGGAGTACCCTGTATACAATCGTCCTGGCGGGTCTCAGGTGGGTACCCTTGAACAAGGAGTCGCCGTACATATCAACGGGTGTGCTGATCTTTATTGCAGCGGCTACCTGCTTGCGTATACCCATGAAACTAATATTCGCACGACGCCATAAATAAAAAACGAGTTGGTTTACAAACCCATCCGTATCGGAGTCCCCTATCGGGAATGGGTATTTCTGACTGCAGAAAACTGGGTGAATCTCTTATACCAAGTTGAGTATAAATTCAATTTTGCGTAAGGGGAAGCCTTACCCCTATTAAATGTTTTCAGTAGGGGCAATTCTTGGGGAGTGTTGAAAAAATCAAAAATTATTCGATCTTTGTAGGGGCGACTCTTGCGGTCGTCCTTTGGAACAGGATATTGGGAAGGGCAGGCGTAAGACCTACCTCTATCATTTGCGTTTTTCAACACCCCCCTTGCGATTGCCACAGATTACTTTAATTGAATTATTATTGGATACGGTATTATTACGATATATTTCCTTGGTGGGACATTCGTCCATGTTTACATCATTCTGCGATTCCGCATAAAAAAAACATCACACTTTACTTTTACCGAGAATCGTTTATATTATCTACAACTGATGGTTGAATGACCTTTTGTTAATTAGCCATTGGTGACCAACCTTTTGAAAAGTATCACATGCCGAGGTTCTAATCCTCGATGTGAATACTTATTAATTCCTATTACAGCCTGGTTTAACCATATTTTGAATAAGCTAAGGCTTCATGACCGCGAAATGCAGGAAACGAACATCCATGCGTAATACCCGTAAATATACGTTGGGTTTATCCGAAGGGTTCTCTACCATTTCGTGAAATGTCACAGTAATGATTCCCCCCCTTTTAAGGGTTTGCCTTTGTTTGAGGTAGATCTTTGTCCCTACGTGTTGTGTGGACATACCAGATGACTTTTTTATAGTAAGGAGCATCGCATGAGTAATGAATCTGCTTTACCCGCTCCAAATGGAGTAAAGGCGAAACCATCCATTGGAGATAACGTAAGAAATTATTTTAGCGAGTATAACAAACTTCCTAAGTTGCCGGTATTTTTTTGGTTTACGATTATCTATAATTTTGTTGATATTATCGCCTACACATTCGTAAGCAATACCTATTTCCCATTTTTCACTAAAAATGTGGGCTTTTCTGGTACCGTAGTGGGAAGCTGGTTTTTTGTAATTGGATTTGTAATTACCGCGTTTGTATTAATGGGCGGAATGATTGTTGATCGGTTTGGTGCCAAGCGGATCTATATCATAAAAATGACGTTGGCTGCAATAACCCGTATTCTAGCTACCTTTTTTCAAGACTATCCCTTTGTCGCGTTGATTCTACATGGGGCGTCTTTTTGTTTTGTGGGCATGGGTTCGGTTGTGACGTACATGTTATTGAAACGATTTAGCAACAAGCAGACGTCTATTTTAGTATTCAGCTTTCAATACTTTACAATGAATATGGCGTTTTTTGTGGGGGGACCCTTATATGATTTGGTCCGAAATACGGGGATCACATTAGAGGTAGGGTTATCTACCTGTATGTATGTGGGGGCTGGCTTGTATGTGCTGGCTGCGTTAATCATGCTATTTTTTGTAAATGATAAGCAAACTATTAACGAGAACTATAAGGTGATTCCGTATCGCCCGGAGATTGATGAGAAGCAGCAGAAGCGTTTCACTGCGTATTTCACAGGTACCTTTATGGAACGAACCTTTTGGCTTTATGTGGCGGTGATGGTCATTGCAGCTATGGCACGGTTTATCTTTACTATCCCTCATGTAACCTTACCGAATGTAATGTATAATGTAATTGGTCCAGATGCTGCGGTGGGGACCGTAGGTGCTATTAATCCTTTTCTAATTTTTATGGGATTGATGTTGCTAACCCCCTTGCTTGCAAAAATGAAAACACCCAACGCGCTATTTATAGGAACGTTGATATCCGGTGGATCCCTAGCATTTTATCTTATTCCTCCCAATGTTATCGGAGGACCGGTAAGTTCGTTTCTGTATGAAATACTGGGGACTGGGATTCCTGCGGTAATCCTCGGGTTTTATATTTTGATTGTGTTTCAAATGATTTTCTATTCTACTGGTGAAATCATGTGGTCACCACGTTTGAGTGAGTTTGGTATGCGAATTGCTCCTCGGGGTAAAGAAGGGATCTATTCAAGTTTGGTCGTGATTCCCCTTATGATTACCAAGTTTTTTCTACCCTTAAATGGCTATCTTTTAGATACCTATTGTCCCGATACGGGTGTGGTCCCCAAACTGATGGGAGGCATGGCATTTACGGATTCGCCATCAATGATATTCCTGGTATTTCTTGCTATTCTTCTGGTTACACCCCTCGCTGTTTTTCTATTCCGTGGGTACATTCAAAAGCGAATTGATGAAGCAGATGAACGACACCGCAAAGCCATTGAAGAGGAAGAACGCTTAGCAAGTCAACGGGAAACTGAAGATACCATCGAAGGAGGTGCCTAATGCAATTGAGAAGATATGTGGTTTATCTATTCATAATTGGAATGGGGTGCTCTCTTTTCTCTTTTGGAACATGCAACATTCGTGGGGAAGTCATTGATTACTATCCTGATTTGTACGAATACAAAGCACCCTATGCTTCCCCATCAGAAGAAGTGTATCTCAAAGTGAATGTTACTTTGGAAGATGAAGACGAGCAAACCATTGTACAATGGGATATTACGAAGGCATTACGAGATATGCTGTTATTTCAAAAGATTCAGATTGTTAAGGAGCAATCAACGAGTGATCGGAGCCTTGTGGTTTCTTATTCACCGAAAATGGTGGAGGAAGAAGAACAAATTGAATTAACCTATCAGATTGATGACGGAGAAGTACAATCCATACTATGCCCCGACTTAAAAAGTCAAATAGAAGCGTTAGAACAAATGGTAGAAACTTTTACGCATCAACCCATAACCTATCACCACGAATGGAAGGCTCTTCCTGGAACAAAACTGGAGATCATGACAACGGAAGTGCTTGCGGTTGACTTTTTAAAAGCAAAAGAGCAAATAATAGAGATTATCACCAACATGTATGAAGCGGGAGAAATCGATAAACAAACGATTGGTTCAAGTATAAAAACCAACCGGTATGAATCAGAGGACCAGTATTGTACATTGGAGTCAATCCGGTATATGATGCATCCGATGAATTGTGTTAGTAAACTTGCAGCAGAACACTATTGTACACTCATTTCAAGCGATCATGAAGGCAATGGGCGGCTTCCAACCAAAGAAGAATGGATTACGGCTTACCGAGCGAATACGAATACGCTTTATTGGTGGGGAGATACATTCGATGGAAATCGAGCTGTCAGCGATGTCCCTGGTGATGGAAAATGGAAGCGTTGGTTTACAGATCAGGAAATTCTGGAACGAGGTACCGCAGCTGCAAAGAATTTTGGGCCTCGATGCAATCCCTGGGGAATTTGTGATATGGCAGGCAATGTATGGGAGTGGACGCAAACAGATCGGTACGATGAAATGTTTGTGTTAAAAGGCGGAGCCTGGTACTATTATTACCCCGAATGGTATAGCTATGAACACGAAAGCGCAGGACATCCCCATCATCCATATGTGAATGTAGGCTTCCGGTGTATTCGTACTGCAGAGTGATTTACGGGGAAAGATGAGGTGTTCTGAATAAGGAATCTCTTCATAAAACAAGCCTCGTATTAAATGGGATGATCCTTAACCGCGAATCCAGCGGAACTGTACTATTATGACACTTACAGCGATTGTTCTTCTTGTAATTGCGGCAATTCTACATGCCAGCTGGAATACGCTAGGAAAGCATCGCCATCCCTCTCTCGCGTTCTTTTTTGTTGCCAATATAGCTGCAACGATAATGCTTATACCCATCCTGGTGATGCATATCCATTTGATTAGTAATATCCCCCAATCCGTATGGATCTTGTTGCTTTTCGCAGGATTATCCCAAGCTGTATACTACATGGGACTGGCGAACGCTTATCGGTTGGGTGATATGTCCTTAGCGTATCCGCTTGCTCGTTCATCCCCCGTTCTTATTCTGCTTGTAGCGACATTCATTCTTGGTAAATCCAATGAGATTGGGATTGGATGTGTTCTTGGAATTATTCTTATTGTTGGGGGAAGTTTCCTTCTCCCCATGCGGCACTTGCGGGATATTCACCTGGCAAATTATTTAAATCCGGTCTATCTGTTAGCTCTTGTTGCTGCGATTGGGACAACAGGTTATACATTAATTGATGACGCGGCGTTGGAGATCCTACGCCAAACCCGGCATAATGAATTCACTCCATTCGGTGCAGCGTTGATCTACCTCGTGTTTGAAGCAGGTACCTCTAGCTTGTTTATTGGACTGATGGTACTCATGCAACCTAACGAACGACGTGCGTTGTCCCTGGTTTTTAAAACCCAATTTAAAATGAATGTTCTTACTGGAATGATTATCTACGTCACATACGGGTTGGTTCTTTGGTCCATGGCGTATGCTGACAATGTGAGTTATATCGCTGCCTTTCGGCAATTGAGCATTCCATTAGGTGTACTTATGGGGGTCGGAATTTTAAAAGAACCTAAAACCCAACCCAAATTAGTAGGCACCTGTTCCATCTTTATCGGATTGATTCTGGTGGCGTTATATTAAGGGGTGAAAACAGACGCCCCCCATAACTTCTAACTAATAGCATTCCTTCCTTTTCTTATTACTTTTTCTTCTGCACAATCACTAATTTATTATTATATTGGTAGTTGGTACACAATTTTCTGTTACCAATATCAGCACGTAAACCAAATCACTACCAAACAACGGGTTTTAATTTACTGGTTCGCATGTTGGAAGGAAGGATTATGATAATAAAAAGCCAAACCATTTACCAGACTATCGTAGGTTTTGTTCTTGGAGTATTAATTTTGTTAGTGGTTCTTGTACGGAAACAAGGCTCTTTTCAGAAATTGCCACGCCCCCCATTTTAGATTCACCCGAAGACAATGCTCATGTATTTACCGCAACACCTTCCTTCCAATGGCACGCAGCAACATGTCTCAATGACGAGCATACCATTTGTGCCCTGAACTATATCGTTATTTTGGATGGGATTCCCGTTGCGGATATTACAGAAAATATGTACATACCCGCGGCAGGCTTGGAATCCGGAGTGCACACCTGGAGTATTAAAGCACAGAATTATTTCCAGTACAGCGAGTCAGAAGAACGCACTGTACATATCAGTCTTCAACCAGGAAAACCCACGCTGTTGAAACCAACCACAACCCAAACGACACCAACGGTTATTCTAGAATGGTCAGAAGCAGTGCATGCAAGCACGTATAATGTGGAGCTAGCAACGGATTCAGATTTTTCCAATGTAATTGATTCCACAGCCAACCTCACGACAACACAGTGGACAGTGACCCTCCCTTCTGACGGTACCTACTATTGGAGAGTAACCGCGTACGACAACACCGATTTATCCACAACAAGCGATGTATTTGAATTGGAATTGAATACCGAAAGTGTCGGTGGTAGTATCATTCCACCCATATTGCGTGCTCCGACCATTACGCAAACAACTGATCCTCCAACATTCACATGGGATCCGTGTTCTGTAGCAGTAAGTCATACGATTGAAATTGCTACAGATAGTACTGATTTTTCAAATACTCTGGTGCTTTCCGATTCTACACTAACAGGGAGTGATTCCGCCTTCACTCCGTCAGCAGCTTTAGGTGAGGGGACATTCTATTGGAGAGTTACTGGTATTGATGCTACATCTACGATGTATGAAAGCGTGATATGGCGTGTAGAAGTAAAATCTACTCCTTCTACTCCAGCTTCTGCTCCCGAATTATTAGAGCCCAGTGTGAGTATGTGTATTGATACCCCTATGTTTTCATGGACTTCCGTTTCGGATGTAGATCATTATCATCTCGCGATTGCTACGGATGCGGCATTTACAGCTCCTGTCGCATATGAAGCGGATACCTCTGGAACAACCCATACTCCTACGTCGGCACTACCAGATGATACCTATTACTGGCGGGTTACTGCGCATTTTTCAAGCGGGGGTTCCGAGCAGAGCAATCCCTATTTATTGATTGTTGTAAAGCTTCCCCAGGTAAATCTCGTGGGAAGGCTTACTGGGGATAGCGAACCGTTTCCACAATTTGAATGGGATTCAGTACTCCAAGGATCCTATTACGAATTGGAAATTGCAATGACGAGTTTGTTTGATAGTGGAGATATCGTATACGCCAAAAGTCTTCTAACCAATACGACTCATACCTGTGATACTGCACTCGCCAACGACACCTATTACTGGCGAGTTCGGCGGGTCAGTTACTATTGTGAAGACAGTGTCTGGAGTACGGAAGATTCCTTTGTTATTGATGTTCAGGAAAAACCTATTATTGTGGTGGGTTCTGTGACGAATACAAATGCAGATTTTGTTGTAAAGAAATTTAATCCGAATGGGACCGAAGATATGTCATGGGATATTACTGCAGATAGCGGTGGAACTGATGGTGCCTATGATGTAGCGATTGATTCAAACAATAACGTATATGTCGTTGGATATAAACTGGAAATTGGATATGATTGGTGGATTAAAAAATATGATTCCAGTGGCGCAGAACAAACCGCTGGAGATGGATGGGATAAATCCTATGATTCCACCGGATCCAATGATCGTGCATTTGCCGTAGCAGTTTCTGATAGTGGTGATGTGTATGTCGCGGGATATGAATACAATGGTATGACCCCTTCCAATGATTGGCACCTGAAAAAATTTGCTCCGGATGGAACGGAAGATGATACCAATTGGGATTTAACTTTCAACAGTGGCTCCGGTCAGTCCGATTGGGCACGGGATATTGCCCTCAACAATGCAACTTCAACAGTGTACATTGCGGGGAATGCTAGTGGAGCACCAGATTGGTGGTTAAAAAGCCTTGGTTTCGATGGAAGCGCCGGGTGGAACCAACAAACGAATTTTGGGGGCAACGATTATGCGTCATCCGCTATTGTGGATGAAGTTTCAGGTAATATTGTTTTTGCAGGTTTGAAATATAATTCCAATACATTGGGATATGTCCGTTGTTTAAATCCGTCTGGTGGTTTTGTTTGGCATGATGATGTAACCAACGGAACGGAGACGGTAGAATTGCATGCTACTGCAATCGATACATCCACTTCGGATGTTTATGTTGTGGGAACAAGCCGTAACCAGGTATCCCCAACAAGTAGTTATGATATGCTGATTAAAAAATATCAGATTGATGGCACGGAGATTACAACTGGCTGGAATAAAGGATTGGACAACGGTAATACCTCCGATAAAGCGCAAGGTGTGGCTGTGGATGCGTTTGGAAGTGTATATGTAGTTGGAAATACCGGCTCCGACTGGTGGATACAAAAATTTAAGCAGGATGGTACATTTGAGTGGGATACCACCGTTGGAAATGGATCGGCATATGGTGTAGCGGTATTCCCATAATTACAAACGGTAAAAAGGGAACTCGATGGGTATCTTCGACTAGCTCTTCTGCATAAAGAAGCTTCCCACTTTCTTCCAGGGTAGGTTGAATAAAATAAACAGAAACGGCAGCAATAGCAGGAACACAAGTAAAAACACCTGATGGGGAAGGTAAAGGAGAAGTAAAACCACGAGTACTACGAGTACCATTCCAAGACCCCATAGCATTCCCATTTTGAGATGAACATTCAACAGACGTTGATTCATACGCTGAAACCGTTGGGATGCTACTATCCGTTTTCTAAACGCAGGAGGGAGGAGGCGAAACGATAGCATCAAAATCACACCTCCAAGCACAATCGTAAGCAATACCGTAATCAGACCCAAGATAACAAGGGTTGTTGGTTTTAAACTATATAGCGATACATACTGGATTGTGTAGGATGAAGCAAACAAACGAGAGTAGGTATGATGATATCCAGACCGATCCATCTTGATGGAAACAGGAAGCGCACCTTGTTCTGTTATCTCATTATCTCTCAATAATTCTTCATCAATCGTAGTAACCCGTTGATTAATCTCCCCCCGATCTTGACCCATTTGTTGAGCCCAACCTCCCCGATAATCAGTCTGCATGGTAACATCTCTTATGTTTCCAAGATAATTTTGATTCGCTTCTTGATACCCAGAAACCGTCATTCCTCGTCTGACAGTACCCCACTCTCGTATGATGCGTTCTCCATGGGGTGGATACACATGCCAATACGATTCACTGATAGGTAGATTAACTTGAGGTAACACCAAAGAATATACATTCAGAACCGGGAAGGGGGATGTCGATTCATGGTATACCAACGTGATTATGGTGGTACTGTAATTTTCTGACCCGTATTGAGGGCGAGAAAGAGGAATAATATACTCTTGGTTTTCTTCGTCAAATAAGGGGCGCATGACGGAATCATCCCGAGTCGCCGATTGGATTTCCTGCCCCTGTTCCAGTTTAATACGCAAGAATTGCTTGACATCATTTCGTATATGGAATTGCATTTCTGTTTTCATTTGCCCGGTAGAAGAAACTACGGAAAACGCTTCCAACCGGTCTACTACTGCTCCTTCAATAAGTAATTCCTTCAGTTTACTACAATTAAGTACGATTGCTTCGTCTAATGAAGTGAATCGGCTAGCCAAACGAATGGGTAACGCAGTACCTTCGCGAATCACTGAGGGGAGCTCCCGAGCATCAATTAAAACGAGTTGGGAACGTTCTATGATTTCTAATTCCGCCGAAAACGTCACTGCAACGCCCAAATGACCAATCTGGCGTAAGACATGTTTGGGTTGTGCCAGATGGATTGGGATTTCCGATAAATTGGAAAGTGGTAATTTGTAATACAAGCTAATCTCGTAGCTACCCGCAACAGGCTGATCAAGAACTACATGAACGATTCGTTCATGCTGCTCATTCAAATCAATGGAAAACTGTTGGGACAATGCTCCCGTTACCTCAAGAATGGTGGCATTCGTAGGTACCGTCATTACAAAATCATCATTCGTCCCTGTTACAATCCGGTAGATAATCGTAGTATATACATCAATTTCTTGTTCCCCTATAATTACAAGATGCGACGGTTCTGCTTCGATGTGTAATGGTTGGTTGTTTGCTGTTTCTGTATGGAGTGGAATGGGTACCTCATCACCAACATATGCTTCAGGAACATACCAGGATATCGGTAAAATAGGAAGTTGATTTCCTTTCAAGGAATAGACAATTCCATTTTCATTTTGCTGTTCAACCCAGTGCGTTTGCATGATTTGACAAGATAGTTTCGTATTGGTATCCGTAAATTGGATCCGAAGCTGTTGTATTGTAGCGGGTGGCAGCCGTAGCGAAGTAGAAAACAAACGATCCTGCCGGTCTATTGGAATGAGTGCTTCAAATTGAATCCGAAAAGGTTGATCTGGTTCTGCGTATGCTTTGTACCAAGGATGTTCAACCCAATACATCCCCTCTGGTAGTGTTTGAATAGCCCACGCACTCGATGCAATCGCTACTGCATTGCTTTTCAATGAATGATTATGACCCTCTAGGGTTACACTTGCCCAGAGGTATTCCCCTCGTGGTTGTATATCGACCCGAGACTGATCCAGGTGCATACCTTTTGGGATATCCTGTGTAGCTTCAGATTGATTCATTAATCGAGCAAATTCAGGTAAGGAAAGGGTAATGGTTCCATTTACTTCCGGTTCTGCGCCAATCCCTCCTGGAAATATCCAAATTGATGCTATCATCAATCCAAGTAAGCTTGCTGCGAGTTTATGCATGAATATCTCCTTGTTCAGTCTGAGTTGGATGGGTATCAGGATTCGTTTGGTTCTGACTTTTTTTTAACGCAACCTGTCTTAGAAATCGAATTCCCTCTAACAACCATAAGACGATAACCATATACACAATACCAATAACAGGCGTTCCCAGAATAAACCAACCCACAAACCAGAGTAGTAAAAGAACTAGAAAAAGAAAAACAAGCAAACCATTATAGATGGGTTGTATTAGTTTCATTATTCCCACGGTAGTGAGTATAAATCGTAGACTCTGTGTGGTTATATACAAAAATATAACAAGCTGGGTGATATAATCAACAGAAACGAGGAAGCGGTAGCTGAAAAGAAGAGATGCAAGTGCAAGAGCAGCCACAATAGCAGTAGCAATCCAAATCCAATAGCGCAGAATAGCCTGCCAGCCATGCCGTAAGACGCGCCCCCCCCAAATGAGCATCAAACCAAGCCACAATAATA
>CAYPZJ010000027.1:0-22397 GCA_964414635.1 uncultured Spirochaetia bacterium | reverse complement strand
GGGTATAATCTAAAACATAAAATCTATAAAAACCCAGAGATGAAATCGCACCCGACGAATTACGTGAACTTGACCAATGATAAGGAAGACACTATACTTACAGGCAGACAGTTGGTTAAGTAGATGAAATAGAGCTGATGTTTAAATCTTTACTATTATTATGGTATGACGTATGAATCGAATGAAAATATCGGGTGCTGGCATAATCGTAATCATTCTTGCAGGTATCGCCTTCTATTTGTATTATACTCAGCTCTTTCATAGCACCAGTAGAACGGAAACCTATGTTCCTCCATCGGAATTACTAGTCTACCTCATGGAAGGGGATGGGGCAGCCCGAGGGATTGAACGGGGTAGCACATCCGCTATACCAACCTATATCCAACAGTGGATGCGTTGTTGGGAACCTGAATCATTCTATCCTCACACAAGAGAAGTTCTGCCTTCTGCAGCTGAATCAATTCATTATTACCCATCGTTGTTTCATGAATATTTGGATGAAATTTCTGGGATTGCCACAGCAGTACAGGAGCGTTTTCCAGATAGTGCAGCTCGATATCAGTATGATCGTTTGTTTGCATATAATCTCCAATATGCTTATGCTTCCAACATACAAACGGTTATGGAGAATATTGATGCCTCCAAAACCCAGGAAAAACAACAAATAACAGGATATCATATTGCGTTTAATTCACCCCCTACTCCCAATTCTTCAGAAACCTGTCTGAATCATATGGCAAATAATCAGTTACTTTACCTGGTACGTCCTAGCAAAGGAGCAGCGTTTATGTTTTTTGCTCCTTCGTTTAGTGTGGGAGCTCTGGGTGGGATGAATGAGTATGGGCTTGTTGTTGCGTTGATGAGCAATGAAGCATACGATGATATCTTACCTATTCCACCGACCTGGGTGGTACGGTTTTTATTGCAATATTGCCGTAGCAAAGATGATGCGTATTATTGTATTTTCTCCCCACATGCTTTCTTTAAAGATCGGTATCAAATTGACATTCCAACCGATATTCCAATCTCATTTAGTGGAAAATATCTCATTATGGATACCGGTTCGACCGGTTCGGTGTATACGGTTTCCCAATCCCAGAAACGTGCAAACGATTTCCCAATGCCTGGTGGATATAAACTGGCTTCGTCGGTATTATATGATTTAACGCAATACAGTTTATCAGAAATCGATTCACGGATTGCGTTTTTAAAGAAACGATTGAATAAACGACTTTTTGATGAAGAAACTGTTTATACGGTACAAACCATTCAAGAGGATTTGGTTGCATTTCATCAAGAATATCATAATACTAATCCTGCTCTCTTTGCCGTGTTTGTTCCAATCAAACGTCAGTTTTATCTAGCAACAGGTGTACCCAATGAAGTACAACCTAATTTTATACACATCGATTTGGAGTATTTTTTAACCCAACGTTCACCATGATTAAGGATTTCAGGGCAGATCTATGAAATTCTCTACCAGTTCAGATAAATATAAATACCTTCATTTCCCCGAAATCAATGTAACAAAAAAAACGACTTTTTATGAAATTATCCAGTCGGCATATGAACAAATGGAAGGTGTAGGGCTGACCTATGAACCGGAAAAGCAATTGATTATCAGCTTATTACTTAGCGGCGAAATGATTTATCAATCGGAGGGAAACGAATACCTTGTAAAGAACAATGATATTATTATCACGAATCCATACGAAGAACACATGTTAATGCTTCCCCATACCCAACTCAAAGATCTGATTTCCATTTCACTCCATAATGTACAGGATGCACTGGAACATATGTTAATGGATACCTCTTTTTTATACCGGAATCATCCTAAACATGGTAAGGTCATCTATTTCCGTAATCGTGTATTAATTGGGAAGTTAGATACCCTTAACCTAATGAAACGATTAATCAACTTATCTGTAAGTGATTATTCACCAGAGAAGATAAAAATGTTGAATGAGGTATATTGCCGACAAATTTTTTATTCATTATTAGAAAGTGAAGTCCTTCATTACTTTGGGGAGCGGAAAAGCTCCCAGACGCGGATTACTCAGGATAATGTGCAAGAACGGTTGGAACATGTGATGGAGTACTTATACACCCATTACACGGAATCCATGGGATTAGACCAAATGGCAGCGGTAGCAGGATTAAACAAGAATTATTTTATTCGGTTATTCCGCTCCATAATTGGAATGTCTCCTTATCAATATCTTCTTGAAATCCGTATTGAAAAGGCAAAAGAGCTCTTGCTTAATACACAGATGTCCATTTCCGAGATTGCATTTATAGTGGGGTTTAAAAACCCAACGTCATTCAATTCAAGTTTCCAAAAGAAAACTGGAAAATCCCCCAGTCAATTTAGACAGCAAGGCGTATCGTAATACCATTTTATACCATGTTGCATTTATATTTGAATTAGATAATTTATTCTGAGTAGGGGTAATTCATGAATTACCCCTACATACCGTTTGATTTTAGGTCAAACTTGGTATTAGAAATCCTAGAAGTGAACTTGTTTTATACACTATATGGAATCGATGCTTTTAGGTATGTGATTAGCAACCTGGGAAGTGAATCCCCTGGTTAATACCACGAACCAAAGCGTTGTTTAAATAAATAGGTACATTCTAAATAGATATAATGCTTGTCAAAATTGAGATAGGTAAAATCGGCGTTGCTGGAAGCATAGGAGAAGGAATAATCCAAATCGATAAACAGTCCGATGGGGATAAACCATTTTAAAACCGCATGAATGGAATGAAATAAATCCAATCGAGTATCAGAACTTCCAATAACCTGCCGTTCGGTAAAGGATTTATAATCAAACTGATATTTTACTTCCATTGAAAAATTAGGTTTTGTTAGGTTGGCATTTACCCACCATCGATGCCAAAGGTAGTTATAGTATTTTTCATGGGAGTCGAAATTTAAATACAGTTCGTAATGTGCGCCGATGGTTTTCAATTCATGATACTGTAGAAATGGAAATAAAAGCCCTTCCCCAAAATAAAAATCCAGGTTTGCTTTCGCTCGACGTTCTAATAATAAGGGATTGCTACCATCCACCGAACCATCTAAATTTCGAGCTTGGTACATATCATAATGCCGCTCCCAATAATCACCGGAAAACCGGAAGAACAGCTTATTTACCTTCAGTACAGAACTAGTAATACTGAAGTTTGCTACCGCTTTCTGATATGCATCCCAATCGGCTTTGTTGGAACTGTTATAGGTATTAAAAATCATACCAAATAGTAATTTAAATGCAAACGGTCCTGGTCCGAAATCGGTGGTTTGGTTGGCAGGAAGGATTTCTCCAGGTTCTATCTGGGAACGTTTCCATTTATAATACAGATTAAATACGAGATTTGCTGAACCAAACTGGAAATTCAGTTTATTTCTCCGGAAATCATACTGTTCTGGCACTCCATCCAACCCACTGTCATCAAATATCGATGCCGCATGGGGTGCCCTGAATTTACGTAGAACATCTCCAATTGAAAAATCGACCTTGTTTGCAATCCGCTTAAAATACCAATCAAAATCAAATCCCCAGCGCCAAAGCTGTTCTGCTGTAACGACATTATCTTCTTTCATTATATGACGGTACAACACATTTCCTCCCAATGTAATCTGACTCCGTTGCCAGATTGGAATGGAAGGGGGAAGCTGCCAGGTTAGATGGAGGCTCAAATCTCCATTCAGCAGTGGAGTCTTTTTTTCTTCCGTTGGTTGAATGGCGGGGTAATCAAAATCGTCTCGCAGTGGAAATCGTTCCCGAAACAGGTTGGAATCAAATCCTCCCCCAAAAAGCGCATCAATTTTTAATTCAAACATTTCATGCGTATCAATGTAATCGTGCTCGGGATCTGCTAAAATACCTTCATCCCGGATTCGTTCCACCACATGATCGGAAAGCGATTTCAATTGGCGACGTAAATCCCGCTCCTTAGCCTCCTCATCTGTTAATTCAGGAGGAAGATTTTTTTGCTCCGTAGGTTCGGATGGAGTGGCTTCCGGGGAGGCAGGTGCTGCTTGGGACTCGGTAGGTTCGGATGCATCAACAGGGGTACCAAAAAGGATAAATGGAGTACTGGATAGGATCATTACAACGAGGATCCAGATATACACGCTTGTGATGATTTGATTGTGATTCATAAAATGCTCCTAAGGTTTGGATGAATATCATATTAAGGCCACCAACACGAAGTCATTTCAAAATTTGTTCTTCAGTTGGTTGTTCAACAGGATTTTACATTAGTTTGAGATTCATCCTAATTGTAATAATCATTTGACCTGAACTGAATTGTTTACTATATTGTAACCAACCAAGACGATATTACCCATTCTGGGGATCGTATCGTCAGGGAGGTTAGCTCAGCTGGGAGAGCACTTGCCTTACAAGCAAGGGGTCAGTGGTTCGAGCCCACTACCTCCCATATATCGAACGATTCCTTTCTTATAACAATTTTAATAATTCATCTGCCAAATCTGCTTCTTTGCTAACGCTACGTAAAATTTTGCGCGTTTCGTTATTCATGGATGTTTTTACAACCGAAGGGGAATCATATTCTAACAAACGTCCCCGATGGATTATTCCCATTTTTGAGGCGATCGCATTGGCATAAAACATATCATGCGTAATAGAAATAATCGTACCTCCCATAATGTTATACCATTTTACCATCTCAACCATAACATCCGCCGAATGGATATCCACACTGGCGGTCGGTTCGTCTAAAATTAGGATTTCGGGTTCAATCAAAATGGCCCGCGCAAATGCTACAAATTTTCGTTGCCCCAATGAAAGCGTTGCGGGGAATTGATGGCGAACCGGCATGAGTTGGAATCGCTCCATAATTTCCAAAACCCGGTTTTCAATCTCATCTTCTTTATATAGCGCATGATACTGTAAAGGCAGCGCAATGTTATCAAATACATCGAGATTGGAAATCAACGCAGCATCTTGAAATACATACCCCACGTTATTTAAGGTGAATTCCAAGCGCTTCTTTTTATTCAGGGTTAATAGATTCTGACCCAAAATTCGAACCGATCCCGCTGTGGGATCTTGCAACCCACAAACAACTTTTATGAATGCCGATTTACCACTTCCGCTTGGACCCAAAATAACAATGGATTCTTGCTTTTGAACTTCCAAGGAGATACCATTCAATATTGTTAATTCGGGTACCTCAAAGTGGATATTGTCTGCATGAATTACAGGTGCTGTTGTGCTCATCATTGATTAGGCTAATTCCAGAAACGTGGCTAATTTTGCTAATTCGGGTAAGTTAATGATATATAAATCAGTTGCTTCCCGTCGTGCGATCCGGGATTCGACTAGACTATCTATAAAGTGTTCTACTACTGAAGGTTTCATCCCATCGCCTAGTTTTTTCATTTCATCTATTAATTGGGATATCGATAAAGAATGGTTGGGATCAGCTTTTGCAAGGGAGACTAGCACCTGAATCATTTGAATTTTTGTGTCCAACGGTTTTACATCGATGGAACCACGTACGTTGGCTTCCCGAAGACGATCTGATAATATGCTTAAGAACTTCATCGCAAATTCGGCATTGTTACGAATCATTGCGTAGAAGGTGTTTTTATCAATCACTAAAATGCGTGCGGTTTCATGGATGATAGCAGAAGCAGAGCGTGGTTCTGAGTTAATAATTGCCATCTCTCCAATAATTTCACCTTCACCCAGGATTGCGATGGATGTTTCTTTTTCGGGAATCCCCAAGTTTTTAATAATTCGGATTTGTCCCCCTACAATGATATACATCTCTTCTGCGAAATCCCCTTCTTTGAATAGCAGGTCTCCCTCTTTGAATTCTTTACCGTATTTTTTATAGAGATCCACCGCCAGTTCTTCACTGATCGCCATATCACACCTGCTCTTTTATATTGATTACCATCGGATTTCCATTGGTAGCAATAAATAGATGACTATCCCAGAAAGTAATATATATACCCCACTAATCCAAGTCAATCCAACAGCACGAGTGGGGCTTAGATGGGGAAAAGCGAGTTGGATAAAGTTAAATGTGTAGCTAATCAAGGTTAGCATAAAAAAGATCCAACCCAAGGCGAAAAGCGTAAGAGGAATAACATGAAAGAACGATAGAAAAATGAGACTCACCCCACCTCCTGCCAAGAATGTGGTAGTCCATTTCCCAAATTGGTTGGACTCCGTTACCGTATACTTCCGTTTGATTAATAGAATTCCACCCAGGATGATAATCAGCTGTAATCCTGCTACGAATACAAAATAAATCCAAGGCAAATCTCGAAACAACACCAGTCCCACTCCTAATCCCAATATAGCGAGCTTATCTGCAATTGGATCCAGAACTCGACCCAACGTCGATTCCTGATGTAGATGACGGGCAAACCATCCATCCAGAAAATCCGTTAACGCCATAATGAAATACAAACTAACCAAAATGAGATTTAAAGGATGAAAGGGTTCAGTAATTGATGTTTGTGAAAAGAGCCAGAGTAATGGAGCAATTAGTAGAATTCGAAGAATACAGAGCAAATTCGGAATAAGCCGAATATCCCGGATGCTTAAGCTATGGCTGGAAACGTTTTTACCCATGGGAAGCACTCACCTTATGTCGTTTTCCAATCCATGATTACCAAAGTAAGATCATCTTCAAAACTTGTGCTTTTTCCATACCAGGATCGTAGCGTTTGGAGTATATGGTTTTTTAATTCGTTCGGGCTAAGATCTTTTCCTTCTTGAATGAGAGCATAAAACCGTTCGTCCCCAAAAAACTCACCCGAAGGAGATTGGGTTTCAAACAAACAATCGGTATACATTATAAGTCGATCCCCTGGTTTTAGAGGAATGGTTTGCACCTCGAATTTCAAATCGGGTAAAAATCCAATAAATGTACCTCGAGGACGATAGGTATTAAATGCACCCGTCATACGGTTCAGGATTATCAAATCAGGATGCCCCGCATTGACATAAACCAATTGCTGTTGGTCTAAGTCAATCCAACTATATCCTACTGTTACAAAGGAATTAGAGTGACGGTTGATTAAAAGCCGATTCAAATTTTGAACAAGCTGTTTTGGTTCTGCAGCAATTGGACGTTGTTGTAGAAACGCCATTTTTACCATTGCCGAAATAAGTGCCGCAGGTATTCCATGCCCACACACATCTGCAACAATCACACCCAGATGTTTATCATCAATCAAATGAAAATCAAAAAAATCTCCCCCGATTTGTTGCATTGGAATGTAACACGTTTCCATTGTCAAATTCGGTACCGACGGGATGGATTCCGGTAGGATGGATTCCTGTATTTTCCAAGCGGCTTGCAGTTCTTGTTCCAATAGGATCAGTTGATCGTGTCTTTTCTGGGATTCTTTGAGTTTTACTACAAAATCAAGGGTTTTATCAATAGTGATTTCCAAATCCGAAAAATCAATGGGTTTGGTGATAAAATCAAAGGCTCCGCGATTCATTGCCGTCCGAATGTTTTTCATATCACCGTACGCTGAGATGATTACAACCTGAAGATCCTGTTCTTTCTCTCGAAGCTTTCCTAGCAGGGTAAGCCCGTCCATTTCAGGCATGTTAATATCGGTAAGAACCAAATCCACATCCGGATGATTCTTTAATTTCGCCAGTGCTTCGATTCCATTTTCTGCAAATACAAAATCGAAGGTAGCATCTTTAATTTGCGATCTAAATTTTTGTTTAATTAACAGCTGGAGATCTGGTTCGTCATCCACAACCAGAATCTTGGAAGGTATGCATGATTTGTTTTGATTAGATTCCATGAGATGATTACATTTCTCTTGCAGAAATTAAACGGATGGATGCTTCAATCGAGCCCATCCTCTGCTTCAATCAAAGATAAAGAAAAAGTCCGAATTGTCAAATCATGAGTGAAAATGAAAACTACGGGTATTGGTATTTTCAGTTATTTTTTTTTTTCCCGGTTCGATATATACCTCACAGACGAATAAGTTCGTCTATTTTGATATCATAACCTGCCGGAACATATAACACACCCATCCGGTGAAGATGCAGAGGTGATGCAATGCGATGGAACATTTTCGTTCGAATTATCATGATCCTAGGGATTGGATTGGGATTGGTTGGAACCAATCTTTACGCTCAAATGGAACGCTATTATAGTTTCTTGTCCTGGGATCCCGAACTCAATCAGTATTCATATAACGGACAGATTTCTCCGTTTGAGCTTGGGGATAATTATCACAAAGTGTTTTTAAATGACCGACTGATTCCATTGCGAGGCTATTACTTTGCCAACCAGATTCGGCTCTATGGAGCACATTTTTTATCCAATCAGAAGTTACGCAAAGTGGAGCGCTTTAATCGCGAAGGGAACCTGGAATTAATACAGTACTACAGCCCCGATGGGAAAAAGATACGTGATGAATACCTCGATAAACCCATCTCTATTGAAAACCGCAAGACTACAGGATATGGGAATTCCCTGGATTATGTTTCAATTTTTACGTATGGGAATGAAATGATTGTTTTGGATCGACGACAGCTAACCTCATCTACCCGGCGGGTGGATCGATTTTATGGAAGGGAAGTTAACTTTTATAATATCCATGGACAGCTGGTAAAACAAAAAATCTACGATAATATGCGTAATCTATTGTTCTCTTATGTTCATCGGTATGTTGGAGGAAAGCGGATTCGAACCGATGTCTATCGAACGTATGATATCTATTATTACAGCCTGGCATATTATCAACACGAAACCAAAGTTGGAGAAGACTTTTTTCATCCGGACGGTACCTTGTTTTTAAAAGAACGATATAGCCAAAACCAACTGGTGTCAACCCAAACATTTGATAAAACAGGAAGTGAGCTATCAAAACAAACCCGGGGCGAAGCCGGTCCATTAACCGGGACATTTTATTTACTGAACGAAAACAACGAATGGACTAAACGGTGGGATATTGTTTTTAATGAGCAGGGAACCATTAAAGAAGAACTGTGTAAAAATCGACATCTTCAAACCCTGATTCGAACCCATGTTTCCTACACTCCAGACGAACGTATTGCTTCGTTTTCCTACGAAGGACGCGCAGGACGAGGTACGGTAAACTATCAATACGCCTCAGATGGAATGGTAATCGATGCTACCGTAACCGGTACACCGCATCGGGGTAGGATTCAATTTAATGAAGCCCATACCCATCAAACGTTTACGGATGCATCCGGACATATTCGTTATGAAGTACTACTCGATGACGAAGGGGAATTACTGATTCGCCACTATCGATATGAACAGGGACGGATACAGGAAGTTCAACTGTACAACAAACAAGGAACGTCCCAAGGTAAAGAACTCTATATCTATGAAGCGGGTTCCAATCTTAAAGCGATTAATCATTACGATCGTCAACAACGAATAGTATTATCCGAACGGTTCTTGGATGGGCATCGTTATGAAATTCATTTTGATAAATCGGAAATTCCTGTTTTCTATAAAGGATTTGAACACCCCCACGGTCAGCTTTCTTTTATCGATTATCTGGATGATCAGGGACGCATTTATCAACATGTAGCGTACGATCCTACCGGAAAGATGGAACAGCGGTATGTAGCCCAATTCGATCGCTTCGATCGTAAAACCGAAGCACAATTTTATAATCATCAAGACGAACGTATTAAAAGCATAACCTACAATCGGCGCGGTTTACCGGCTGTGTTAACTCATTTTACCGATTCAGGTAGACCTGGGAACCAGATCAAATACACGTATTGGCAGGATTCCGAAACCGTCCAGGAAGCACATGTTTATGATCCCCAGGGTCGAATGCGGGAGCAATACCAATACAATACGAATGGAGAACGTACCCAACAGATTATTTACCGCACGGATGAAACAATTGAATGGATACATCGTTATCATCAGGGAACCTTAACCGAACGTTATTTTTATGAATATGAACAAGGACGTATTCGTTTCATTGATCGGTATAATGCTGCTAACCAACCGTTGGGAAGTACGGAATATATCTATGATAATAAGGGAACCAAAATCGGTGAGCAACACTATGATCGAAATGGACAACCCTTATAAAAACACATAAAGGAGAATATCATGCGACTAGGTGGACCCTTATTTAAATCATGGGAAACGCCACAACAATGGACCCAATGTGTTATCGATTCAGGCTACCGTGCTGCATACTGTCCGGTGGATTCCTCTGCGGAAGATGAACGTATCCGGGAATTCCACAAAGCAGCATCACAAGCAGATATTGTCATTGCAGAAGTGGGAGCGTGGAGTAATCCAATGCATCCGGACGAATCCGAACGAAAAAAGGCAGTGGAAAAATGTAAACAACAATTGGATTTAGCGGATCGAATTCAAGCCTGTTGTTGTGTGAATATCGCAGGTTCCTGCTCAGAAATTTGGGATGGTCCATCCCCAGAAAATTTCACTTCTGAAACATTTGACCGGGTGGTGGATGTAGTACGGAGTATTATTGATGAGGTAAATCCATCGTACACGTATTACACACTTGAAACCATGCCCTGGATGTTTCCTGATTCTCCAGATTCTTATTTAGATTTGGTAAAAGCCATTAATCGAAAACAGTTTGCTGTTCATTTGGATCCGGTAAATCTGATTTGTAGTCCCCAGCGTTATTATAACACAACCGAGATACTAAAAGAGTGCTTTGAAAAATTAGGTCGGTATATAAAAAGCTGTCACGCAAAAGATATTCTATTACACCCACGCCTCACAACGCATTTGGATGAAGTTCAACCAGGATTGGGAAATTTGGACTACGTAACTTTTATCCAAGAAGTAAATCAGCTGAATCCCGATTTGCCCGTTATGTTGGAACACTTGGAAACCGAAATTCAATATGAACAAGCCAAAGCATTTATTACCGCTGTAGAAAAGAGAATTACATGAGTGATTACAATCGAATTATCTTTAGCAATACAAAGCAAGCCGATTATGTATCGTACAATCCCGATCAGTCAGCTGTGGCTCCCGATGAACTGGTTGGAAAAACGGTGTATTCTTTAATTAGCCCGGGAACCGAGCTGGCTATCTATCGAGGATCATCCTTTCCTGCATATCCTGGTTACGCTGCTGTATGTAAGGTAGAACATGTAGGAACCGCAGTATCTGACCTTTCACCAGGAGACTATTTTTTTTGTATGGGGCATCATCAATCTCATCAACGTGTATCTCGTACCGATGCGATTCCTATTCCCAAAACCGTACCCTTGAAGCAAGCAGCATTAAGTCGGCTTATGTGTATTTCCATGACAACGTTATTTACCACACGGACGCATCCTCCGGATTCGGTATTTATTATGGGGTTAGGTCCCGTGGGTTTTCTAGCAGGATTACTATATCAGGAATATGGGTATCATGTATACGCGTATGATCCTCAATCCCAACGATGTGCTTTTGCGACTAGAAACGGCTTAGCATCGGTATATGATAACGATTCCTTCTTGGAACTCGCCAATCGGGAATCTATTGGTTTAGTATTGGAATGCTCGGGTCATGAACAAGCTGTGCTCAATGGGTGCAACCTGGTACGCAAAGGCGGCGAAGTAGTACTGATCGGAGTTCCTTGGGAAAGAAAAACCGGACTCTATGCACATGATATATTGCATGCGGTTTTTCATCGCTATGTGTATCTCCATAGTGGATGGGAGTGGGAATTACCCCGACAATCTACTGATTTTCAACCTTACAGTATATATAGAAATATTGCATCTGCATTAAACTTATTAGCAAGCGATGCGTTTCATTTAGAATCGTGTATGCTCCTGGTGAATCCAGAAGAAGCACAAACGGTGTATCAGCAGCTGCAACATCAGCCGGATCCAGAACATTTGTTTATTCAATTTACATGGGAACCCTAAAATTTTATGTAGAGGCATGATGTCGCTTTAATCAGACTCACGTGTGATTTTATGCTTAAATCCAACCAGATGACAAAACCAAGTTCATTCATTATTTTCTTATACTGAGAAATCAATGGTTTGATACCTTATTTCAATAGCATCTGTACTCAATCATGCCCGTAATGGACGGTCTAATAAAGATGAATTCTTTTTCTGAACTCTAAGGAACTGTTGAATCTTTTCTATGATGTAGTGGTATATAGCGCAACCCAATGTTCCACGTGAAACATCCTATGTAAAGGAATGAGTATGCGATTTCTTTGTTTTCTTTGTATTTGTAGCTGTTTATTCAACATACCCCAAATCCATTTCTCAAGTGATGGTACCAATCCTGAAACCATCCGTCTGGCGAGTTATAATGTCAAATTTCTTTTTGATGACTTGGATGATCCTTATACTTTAGATCAATATCGATCTGCAAAATCGGATACGGCACTGCATGCGATAGCACAAATTATCCATGAGGTTAATCCGGATCTGCTGGTGTTACAGGAAATTGAACATCATGCTTTTTTAGAACACTATGTAGAAACATACTTGTATGATCTCCAATACGAAACAACCGTCGTGTTACCTGGAAACGATCGATATGGATTACAGGTAGGCTTAATCAGTAAGCTACCTATTCGTTCGGCAACCAGCCACCGTTACGAACGGTTTTATGATTCGTTAGGAATTCGACGGCAATTTGCTCGAGACTTTTTGTGGGTGGAGTTGGAGCTGGGAAATATACCCTGTTTTATTGGTGTAGTTCATTTTAAATCACCTGTGGGGGATCCCCAACAGACAGAAGCATGGCGTATAGCAGAAGCAGAAACCGTGCAACGTATCATCCGACGGCATTTGATGCGGATGGCGATCCACCCAACAGACATTTGGTGGGCAATATTAGGGGATCTGAATGATAGTCCTGCCAGTCCCGTGCTTCAAACATTTACCGATCCATCCCAGGAAGAACCTGCGTTCTCCCTTCAAGATGTCCATGCTTCGCTTCATCCACGCCCGATGACTTTTTTCAATTCCCGGTTGGAAGCCATTAGTGATTATATGCTATTATCCAAAGCAATGGCAACCCAGTATATACCCGAAAGTGCGCGGGTATATCCTGCAACAGAAACAGCACGAATCGCTTCGGATCATCAACTCATCTGGGCAGATTTTCGTATCCCACCAATTACTCACCCATAACTTTCATCACTACCCGTTTGCGACGCTGTCCATCAAATTCCGCATAATATACAGCTTGCCAAGGTCCGAAATCACAGGATCCCTTGGTTATGGGTATGATAACTTGGTGATGCATTATTAAATTCTTCAAGTGGGCATCGCCATTGGTCTCTCCAGTTCGATGGTGATTATAATCCTGTTTGAACGGTGCTAATCCTTCCAACCAGGTTTCAATATCCTGGAGTAATCCACTTTCTGCATCGTTAATATAAACCGCTGCAGTGAGATGCATTGCCGATACCAGAATCATTCCTTCCTGGATTCCGCTTTGGGAAACCGCAGCTTCCACTTCTGAAGTGATGTTGATGAATTCTCGTTTTTGTTTGGTGTGGAAAGTTAAATATTCGGTATGGAATTTCATTGAACATTCCTCCTTTTTCAATAAAGGTATCAATCGGATTTCGGGTTATCCTGAAAATTTTGCGCTACTAACGATTGTAAATAAGAACGATATGCTGAACCAAAAGTAGGATGATGTACTGCCAGATGCGTCATGGCTTTTAAATAACCATTCATATTTCCAATATCAATCCGCTTGTCTTGATAGATATGAGTAAAGATACGCCCTTTTTGGGCAAGCCGATTCACCGCAGCAATCTGGTTGAATTCCCCCGATGATTCCCTTCGGTTAAACACATCCCAATCGCTTTGCATTTCATCAAATAACTCCGGTGTATACAGATACCAACCCAGGGAAATCAATTTTGATGGTTCTTTGCCAATTGGAGGTTTTTCTACTAGTTTTCGAACCGGGATGACCGATTGATTTGGTACAGGCTCCACTTCAAATACACCATACATAGACACATCCGAATCGGGCATCTCCATGGAAGCCAGTACCGATGCATGGGTTTGATCATACGCTTCCACAAGGCATTCTGCAATGGAAGGAGAGCCTAATGAAATATCATCCGGATACGCTACTAAAAAAGGATGATTTCCCACAAAATCCCGTACAAGCATCAACGCGTGTCCGGTTCCTTGCATTCGAGGTTGACGTAAAAAATATACCATTACATCCGGTGGTTGAATTGTTTGGAATAGTGCTGTTTTTTCTTCTTGTTTGAAAACTTCTTCCAACTCGACTTCCCGATCAAAATAATCATCCAACACTTTTTTGCGACGGGAGGTGACCACCAGGATTTCTCGAATTCCCGCGGTAATAAAATCCTGTATGATATAATCAATGGACGGGCGATTGAGTAGGGGAATCATTTCCTTGGGAACCGTTTTAGTCGCGGGTAAAAACCGTGTCCCGTATCCTGCTGCAAGAATAACCCCTTTAATTGTTTGTTCCATAGTTTTTCCTATGCATGCTAACCAAATCGATCGTATTTTATATAGATACCGATTTGGCTGAACCGTTTAATAGTGAATTAGTATATCCTTCGTTTGTTTTGTTGTTCATTCCAGATGGTTTCAAACCAAGCATCCGTTGCAGGAATGGGATGGACATCTTCCCACTTGGTTTCCCATTTGGTTCCGGTCCATCGGATGGTTTGAATATTATTGCTTCGAAATAGCGTCTCTACTTCTTGTTGAATTGAAAGCGTAAGCTTATCAGGATACGCCAATGATTCCGCCGTCCCCCATAGTGCGGATCCCCGAGCAGTTCCCCCTTCAGCTGCATAATTCAACCATGCTACCAGATGGGCTTCCATTGTTATAAATAAATGCCGATCCCAAATGTAATGCTGCCAATCATTCAAAGAAAGCGATTGTGATGATTGGTTTCGTCCTAATGCTTCCAACTCCAAACGGTATGAATGCAATTGCGTTTGGATATGCTCTAGGTTTTTCGGATCTCGAATAATACCCGCATACATACTGAATGCATCTTGCAGGGTTCTTCGGTATGTGCGGAAGGGAGCATCGTATTCATCATCCAGGCAGTGGAAATTAGGTATGGAATCGAAAAATGCGGAAACGGAATCAAAGCGCAGTTCTTCCACCTGTTGATGGAATGATTCGAGTAGATCAGGCTTTTGATTCAGTTGTTCGGCGAGATGTGCCGCAATTCTAAACCCGCCCACTTGCCCACTGTTTAACGCACTTCCACCGGGACGATAAACACCATGAGTACCTGCAATTTCACCGACAGCATATAAGCCCGGGATTGTTGTCTGCCAATTCGAATCAACCGAAAGCCCACCATTGATGTGTTGAGCACAGATAGCAACTTCTAGAGGGGTCGATTCGAGATCAATCCCTTTGCTTTTATATAAATCGATTGCTGCGGGATTCAACTGTTGTAATCGTTCGTAGGGTGTTCCAAAAAGAATATCGGATGCCTGCAAATAAGAAAATGCTTCCTCGGATAACTTGTTGAACTCAAAGGGTGTGGAGGATTCACTGCTACCCGGATTCTCTCGGAAATCAATGAATACAGAACGGTTACGCAAGACGGTTTCACGATAGATCAGCAAATCTACCATGGATGATCCCTGAACTTTCCGTACATCAAAGGGCCATTGATATCCTTTTAGAAAAACATGAGTAGCCATCATGCCCAGCGAATTGTAAGCATCTTCCAAAAAGAAACGTTTGTCCTTTCCCTGTGTATCTACGGAGTAATAGCGGGGAAGCACTTGTTGATAGGAACCGGATAGATTCCACCTCGGATTGATCGAAGCGATTCCATATTGCCATTCTGTCAAATTGCGCGCTTCTGCACCCAATTCCAATGCTAACCCAATACTAGTAAGATGATGAGGTGGATAAACGGAGCTTGCATAAATACCTCCACCCCCTCCGGTTGCCAAAACAAGAAAAGGTGCCACATATAAATGAAAAATAGGGACGTCATCCACTCGGGAAGCCCATTCCATTGCCAATGCACCTAAGAAGCCTGTTGGAAATGAGAATAACTTAAAGATGGTTGTCTGATCCCGATAGGGAATCTCCCGCTGATGCACAGCTTGCCACAGATGTTTCACCATATACTGGGAAGTAAGTGGACCTGCCGAAGTACCACGTTGTCGAGGGTCGTGATCCGTTTTATATCCTACAAACCCGCCATATGCATCCTGTGGAAAAGGGACTCCAAGATTTGTTAAATTGAAAAAAGCGGGAAGTGATAGGGATGCTTCAATCAAAGCCAACTCACCATGCATACTACCGCCCTGGAATAAGGTTTGTGCCATTTCAACTGGGGAATCCGGTTGGTCACCATAACAAGCTACTTTGTAATACGTCTGTTTATCTGAACCAGAATTATAGGATACTCCTCCCCGGCTCTTGCGTGTAAGTAGAATCAGATCCGGCGTAGCCTGTTGATGTATTTGAAGGGCTGCATTGAGAGCGGCTGCACCGCTTCCAATAATGATTGCGGTATGGGAATGAATCTGAAGTAGATAGGATCCCATTGGTTTTGTGATTGGCTGATCCATAGCGAGAAGGTAATTAAACTTACCATAATCGAAAACCATGGAAGGGATCCAACCTGTGGATATTTTGTTGATTGCGTACACAATAAGTGTTATGTTCTAGTAACTCACTGCGTGGAGAAATCTGGAAAGCCAACCGACGTGCTGGAATGGAATAATCAAGGAGTTAATCATGAATAGCTTGTTCAAAAGACGAGGTTACACAGGTATAGGGAGTGCAGTAGGAATCATACTCTTTTTTATGCTTTCTATGTGTGGTGGAGGCAATGAACCCACCACCGAAGAAATCCTCAGTGGCGGAAGCGATCTTGATGAAGGGAAGCCTGAAACAGAAGACTCTACTGGAGGACTTGGATTAGAGGAAAGCATTGAGTATACATTCTGTGCGGATTGCAGCTGGGCGTATCGTATCGATAAGGAAGAAGAAATTCCTGGATCCTTATTAAAAGACCAATTTAAGACCCAAGTCGAATATCAAGCTCTTACTTCGGGATTGTCTGAGGAACAAGAAGCCGAACTGATGGCGAACGAAGAGTTTTACAATGGATTTGCACAGCAGATGCTCGCTATCAAGTTGTTAGAAATCGAACTACTAGAAGATGGAACCTATCCGGATGCTTTATTGAACAAGATTATGCCGTTAATTCCAACGTATCTCCGACAGCAATTGATTTATCAAATGTTTGTGTATAAATTGATTGTACCCCTTGTAGATATGGGTGATACAGTGATTGAAGAATGTTATAATGTACATCGGGAAGAATTTGAGAACGTCCCTTTTTCCGAAGCAGTGGAATACTGCAAAAGCGAAATTTTACAGGAAAAGATGCCCAAGAGGCTGGAAGAGTATTTGTCTATTTTAAAAGGGGAGCAACGTATAATTTATGACGCAGATAATTATATCATTACTTTTCTACCCTTGGATGCGGATATAGGTTCCGATGATTTTACAATCGGGGATGACTTTGATCTCACTTTAGAAGATATGGATGCGGTGGACGAATCATTGTTTGGAACAACAGATACATCCGGAGTGGAACCGCTGGGTAATCCTGATGCGAATGTATCGAGTGATGATTTATTTACATCAGCGGATGAAGTAGGGGGACAGAAAGAAGTGGTGATGACACCAGACCAATTTCAAACGTTATTTCGATCCCATGTGTATTTGCAGATGATTATGGTAGGTGTTACGGATCAAGAAGAAATCAATCGGGCTCTTCAGAACGAAGAATTAAAGCGACAATACCTACGAGAAGTACTCCATTTAATACTTATGGAGCGACGCTTGAAAGAAGCGGGAATCCTTGATGAGGACGAACTACAAGCATTAATCGACCGCTATATTCCACTCATCAAACAACAATTGGTAATGAATGCGTACATGAGCGATTATATCCTACCCAATGTAGAACTTAGTGAAAGCCAAATCAATGCTGCTGTGGAAAAAGTACGGCCCATGTATGAAGCGCAAGGTTATAATCTTGCCACAATACGGAACACCGTAGAAAATGAACTCCGTTCTCAGAAAGCCCAAGCGCGATTAGTAGAACATATTCAACAGTTACAAAAACAGTATACCATTGAGCAGAACAATGCGTTTTTTCAATAAGATAGCTTCCAAATCATTTTATCATGATACGTATCAGAGTAATTGCGTTCGACGGCGAGTTGTAGGATGGTTGGCTGTTGTTATCGCTATTTGCGTTTGCCTCGGGTACTGTACTAAAAAAGATCCCTTGGCATATATCGCATGGATGGGCGATAAGCAATTAACCCACGCTTCTTTTCTTGATATTTTGAAGCAGATCAACCCAGACTATTTCCTCCCCTATGGTAAAATGGCATCTAAGCTGCAAACCGATAAACAATTGTTACGTCAACTACTTGAAGAATATTTATTGGATGAAGCATTGTATCAAGAAGCCTTGGCGATGAATATAGAGACGCAGGATGCGTTTGTTCAATTCTTGAAGAAGAAAGAACCGGAATTTTATCGGTATGCAAATGAAATTTTATTACTGGACGAGCCGCTTAGGGAGACGCTTACAATCACAGATACCGATTTGGAGCTTTATCAGGTACAATATCGAGTCCGTCATATCCTACTAACTTATCCCAACCGTCAGGAAAATTATCGTATCGCGGTAGAGCTAACCAAACAAATCGATTCATTGGATGATTTTATTCATTACCAGCAATTGTATCCCCAGCGTTCACGGTTGTTTGGACTAACCGATGAAACAATTTGGGTAACTCCCGACGCTTATCCTGCGCATCTTTCTGACCTTTGGTTCTCTTTGTCGGATGGCACATGTTCGAGTCCGAAGGATATCGATGGAGGGTGGTACCTTTTTTTCCGTGTTCAGACCGAGCGAGTTTCACCATTTGAACGAATTGAACTTCGATACATTTTTTTACCTTATTATACTTCTACGGCTCTGGATGAAACCAAGCAAGGATACGACACCAAAGAAGCGGCTGTCCAACAGCTTCAACAGATCCATCATCAAATACTTCAGGATCCAGAAGCGATGCCCCATCTTGCGGTTATGTATTCCAACGATCCTATCAATAGTAAATGGGGTGGAGGTTTAAATAGCATCGGGAAAGTCTGTACCAAGCGCACCGATTTGGAATGGGTGTATCCCGAATCCATACGGTTGCAGCTTCCTGGCATGTACGAACAGTTGCTTGCTCTACCGATTGGACAGGTATCAGAGCCCATCGAAAGTTCTCGTGGGATGCATATTATACGTGTAGAAGATATGAAACGAAGAAAGCTGGAAGATATTCGCTCCCAACGAAAAGTAATGGGTGTGGTTTTTGGTACCCGATATGAAGAGGAAACCATTAAACGAAAACAAGCAATCGTACGCGATTATCAAGCTTCGGTACAACGCTATCCCGAATCCATGTACCCCGAAGCGCTCGAGAAGGATTTTAAACCCGAACAACCTTTACAACCGTTTCTAATTTTGCCTGATGGACGTTCGTTTACAATGTTGGATCTCCCGCCTTCCTCGCATTCGTATCAAACACGAATGATGCGTTTTATAACGGAAGCTATTGTTGATTATGGGCTGACCCAGGAAGCCAAAGAAGCGAAGCTGTATGATACGGCTGCTTATCAGGAATTACGTCAGGTTTTTCTTCGAGGTCGGATGATTGAATTTTTACGGATTTCCCAGCGACGCGCAATCCGAGAGATTTATGGAACACCTACTCCAACTGAATTGGAAACATACTGGGAACAGAATAAAAATCTATATCAAGGCAAAGCTGATGCGTCGCTTTCCAATCCTGTGTTCTATAAAACACTCGAAGAACGCATGATTGATGATTATGTGGAAGGGCAATTTCATACTTGGAATGTTTCGCTGGTTGACAAATATCAATATCACGTGAATACTACATACTTCACCCATCCAGACCCATCTTCTTGAAAATTTAGCTTTGGAATGACAGACTATAAACGTAACCCAGATGCCCAAACCTTCCCTTATATTAAGGTGGGTTTGTAAGAATTCAACATGTTATGGTGGGCAGCTAATGGGGACAATCCCGGTTTTAAAGCTTCAAGAAGTAGAATCCATCCTAGAAAGATAACTCCAAGAGAAATACAACCTATCAGTGAAACGAACGCAGTATTTAAAGATAGAAAAGCAATATCCATAGAATGAATAGCAATATCCTAACGAAAAAGTCAATAGTATGATACTATACTATAGACAGAAACGAAATGGAATAGAGGTTTATATGAAAATAATAATCCTAACAAGTTTAGTAGCAACTCTTGCGCTATCATTTTACACCTGCGATTTTGATTTGGAACCGGATCAACCTATTCTAAATCAGACAGCAACAACAATGACAACGACAACTAATACAATAGCTACAACGACATCGACACGTACCGATGCTAATCAGAACGGAAGCGGTTGCCCTGAAATTTATGCTCCAGTCTGTGATAAAGAAAATAATACCTATGACAATTCTTGTATCGCTGCCTATGAAGGAGTTGATGTGGTGTATGATGGAACATGCAGTAATTATAGTCCATGTGAAGATTTGAATTGTAATGATGGTTATCATTGTGAAGCAACATTTCTTCCCGATGAAGGTGATAATGTGCAATTGGAGATTCCTGCTGAATGTTATTCCAATGATGAATACCTGATTAAATATGTAATATCCGGTGGATGGCAGCTTCATTATGAATATCGCATTTACAGAAATGCACTTATCCATATTTCTGGAAGCGATGGTATGGGGAATGAGATGGAGGAGTGGCGAGAATCGTCTGCATCCTTATTAATAGACAATTATGTTCGTATCTTGGATATTGGATTCTTTGATTTTCCAGATACTTATTATGGGGATATCAATTGCTGTGATCAGGCTTATTATTTCATCACTGTAGTGGATGGGGATCAAGAGTATACCGTCGAATGGCACGATTTTGCTGAGCCTTCAGATGAGGCTTTGCAAGTTCAAGCATGGATCAAGGAAATAATCGATTATAATGATTAATTTCCTTAAGTCATACAATAACCACTTCAAATTTGACCTCGTCTCTTTTTCCGATCTATTCTCAACCAATCCTTCTATGAGCTAGGTTCGAATGATCCGCTCACAAACAGCAAAAGAATACCGCTCCCAGTTTACATGGGGGGTACACGTCGATTTCAACCGAAGAAAATGGATTAGCAATCAATAACAAAACGCATAGCGTATGTGGCTGCGAATCTTGCTTTTTCCTTTAGATTTAGTAGATTGTTTTATGAGAAAGCAGTTCTCTTATATTCAGACTTATTTATAGAGATAAGTTAAGACGTTACCGATTCTTAATAGAGCGTACTTAGATTATGTCAATGGGGAATGTTTTATAAAGGTGAGAACAATTCCACTGCATTTATTGAATCGTAGGTTGATTGCACCACGAAAAATGCTATTTCTAAGAAACAGTAAATGCAGTGGAACCTATAATAAAGGTCCTTTAGCTTACAATACGAATAACCACACCTGAATCTCTCCGATCAACAACGACTTTCCCTTCTTCATTCAGCAATCGTAATTCTTCCATAATCACCATCTGAGATTGAAGTATATCGTCCCATCCTTGTGCAGGACTTACCGTAATATTCTTTATCCAAGTGTTACGAACATAATCATTTGGCAAAGTACTCAACACGTAGTTGAGGACATCGGTTCGAACCCCTTTTAGTGCAAGTAACCACGTAGATTCGTCTACTCTTTCTCGAAGAGTGTTTATTGCTGCGTGGTCCAGTAGAATCAAGTCTTCAAAAACAAATAGATTTTGCTTTAGAGTTTCTGCAAATTCTGGATTGCATTTTTCTAATTCATTCATCAGTCTCGCTTCCGTCCACGGATCACAATGACTGATAAGTCGACATAACAAAGGGAAGTCTACAAACGCTTCAATATCCGCCACAAATTGGGAGCCGTTTTGAATTTTTCCAATTTCTTCCAATAAGAAGTGATCCAATTTAACCTGATTCTGAACGTGGTTGCAGAGTTTGATCTGATGATGCAGAGCTAGGCGTTCAAGAATCATCGTTCCTTGTTGAATGGTTTTTGTACTAGCCATAATAACCTCCTTGGTTTTATGCAATTGTTGAGGTGTTATGTCCAAACCATGATGAAGATGCGGAAGGTAACATTTGATCTGCTGTCTAGCTTCATACAATCGACTTTTTATACGAGTTACATCAGTTTTGTATAAGCTAGCCAATTCCTTATCAGGCTGTCCAATGGTGATAAATAAAGAAAAAGTTACATAACGCTATACCCAA
>CAYPZJ010000026.1:0-22505 GCA_964414635.1 uncultured Spirochaetia bacterium | reverse complement strand
CATTATTGGCAAAATTTACGAGTGGTTTGTGTTTGGGCGAATGCCAACAGTAAAATGTTTTTTGATCAAGCCCAACGTCTTTTTGGTGAGCAAGTCGCATACCGCGAATTTGGCTATCAAGCATCCGAAAACCGAACGGGCATTCCTATCATTCATAATGAATTGGGTTCCATACTTATGGCGCAATTTGCTTTTTATGAATTTGTTCCTGTCCAAGAGATGGAAAACAACAAGCACCCCAACACATTGCTAGCCCATGAAATACAAAAGGGTGAGCAATATTATATTCTATTTACCAATTTGAGTGGATTTTATCGTTACCACATTAATGATATCATCGAAGTAACCGATTTTTATAATGAATTCCCCATAATTCGATTTATTCAAAAGGGACAGGGGGTTACCTCCATTACCGGAGAAAAACTATACGAAAGCCAGGTCTTATCCGCTATTGACACGGTTGAACAAGGCACCCAACTTAAAGCCCGTTTTCATATTACGTTTGCGGATGTAGATCAGCAACGATATCGGTTATTTATAGAATTCCTGGATGCGCCCACCAACGAATCGCTTCATCAGTTTGCCCAACAAATGGATGTAAGTCTTCGTGAGTATAACATTGAATACGAAGCGAAGCGTAAAAGCTTGCGCCTGCATTCGCTTGAACTCAACGTATTAAAGGCAAATAGTTTTGAGCATTACAAAGATGAGATGATTAAACGGGGACAGCGAGCAGATGGACAATTTAAATTAGTTCATTTATTACAAGATAAAGAAAAACAAGCCATCTTCGATAATCTTGTTCAGGAAACCATTTCCATTAAATAGAATCGGTTTACCTTTGACAAATCCATACCCCATCAGTATATTTTAACCAGAAGAGGGAACCGGGTAGCGAAGAATGAAACGAGCGTACAATTGGCGGTAAGCGGAACCCGATTTCACACATGATATCAGGCAATCGGATATCTAACATACGGAAGGGGGAACCATGCAAGGGTACCAAAAAAAACCACGCTGGATAAAAGTGTTATCCATTCTTTATGGTTTATTTCCTGTTTATAACATCATTTATACGCTGCTACTTTATGGAATCTTTTTACCTTATTTCGTAGAAGGGATTCATCCGATTTCTCCGGATGTAGTGATCCAACGCCTCCCCTGGTTCTACTGGGCATTATTTGTTATTCCTATTGTCGCAGCCATTGGACTATATCGGGTACATGAATGGGCATGGTATCTCCTTATCTTGCATATTGTACTTCTTATCCTGAATGGGTTTTTTGCGCTTCCTTCTTTTCGATTTCAGGTGAGCCCTGCTCTGGCGAATGTGCTTCTATTAATCCCGTTGGTCTTTTTATTCCGGAAGGAAGTGCGCGCACCCTATTTTAATCCGAGGCTTCGATGGTGGCAACAACACCCGAGACTACGCTCCTCGATACAAATCCGGTTGTTACATCCCCAATTTCCAGAGCCATTTACAACCTATGATATCTCGCAATCGGGATGCTTTGTTCAAGTAGACAATGTAGACGATTTGGAACCTGGAACCAATATGCGTATGGAATTAAAATTAGGGGATGATATTCTTATTCAACCCGAAATAAACATTGTTTGGATCAATAAAACTGAGACGAAAAGTCATCCCGTCGGTTTTGGCGCACGCTTTGAGAAAATTTCCAGCTCCGAAAAGAAAAAAATGAAGCAATATATTAAGACGATGCTTCACTATGAAGCGGCTGAATTGCGGCGACCACCTCAGGATTAAGGTATTAGTATGAATTCCACTGCTATTACAAAGTTGTTTCGTATTACCTACCCAATCATTCAAGCAGGCATGATTTGGGTTTCGGGAAGTAACCTCGCAGCGGCTGTTTCCAATGCGGGTGGATTGGGGATCATCGGTGCAGGAAGTATGGATCCCGAATTGCTTCGGGAACATATTCAAAAAACAAAACAACGAAGCACCAAGCCATTTGGGGTTAATTTACCCTTGATCTACAAACATATTGAAGCGTGTATACGCGTTGTTCTGGACGAGCAGGTTCCCATCCTTTTCACCTCCGCAGGTTCACCCAAAAAGTATACCCCCCAATTCAAAGAAGCCGGCGCAATTGTATGTCATGTGGTTTCCACACCCGAACTTGCCCAAAAATGCGAACAAGCAGGCGTCGATGCGGTAGTAGCAGAAGGGTTTGAAGCAGGTGGACATAATGGGCGGGATGAACTCACCACCTTAACCCTGATCCCTCAGGTTCGTCAAGCCGTAACCATTCCAGTAATTGCAGCGGGTGGAATCATTACGGGTGCACAGATGGCAGCAGCGCTGTTGTTAGGTGCGGACGGAGTCCAGATGGGAACCCGATTTGCTGCAACCGAGGAAAGCTCGGCGCATCCTCGATTTAAAGAACAAATCTGTTCAAAACAATCGGCTGATACGTTTCTTGCCCTTCGAAAATTAATTCCGGTTCGATTAATAAAAAATACAATCGCTCTGGAATTTATTCATGCAGAAGCAGCAGGCGCCACTCCGGACGAACTGCTCGCCTTATTAGGGGAAGGGAGAGCCAAACAAGGCATGTTTGATGGGGATATCGAACAGGGGGAACTGGAGGTGAGTCAAGGAATTGGCTTAATTCGTGAAATTAAACCGGCGGAAACGGTGCTACAGGATATCCTTCAGGAATATACCAAAGCGCTACAAAAAACGCTTTATCATCCTACTTAAAGCGTGGTACCCGATTGAATTAACCCTAATTCTGTTAGGGTTTCATGCGTATTCTCGTAATGGGTTCCTTTCCAATATACTTTACCACATTGTTTGCACATCCAGTAGGTTTTAACCCATTCCTTTGTAGAGGACGGAATACCAGGGGGAGGATTCTCGTCTTGCCAAGCATGAAGCGATCCATTACAAATCCCACATCGGGAAAAGAGCTGCACCTTCGTTTTTAAGTCATATCGTTCCAACACTTGCGTCAGCTGCCGGATGTAATTATCCGATTCAATCCACACCACTTCTAAAAATTGGTTGTAGAAATCAGGTCGATTATGACAGCGGGTTAATAGTATCCTGGAGTAAACCTGCGAATCATGAGGTGCCTTATTTTTATCGATCCCAACTGTATCAAACCCACAAAATCGAAGCCACCGGCATAAGCGGTGCAACGTCTGATCGGTGGCAAACATTTTGGGAAAGGGGGATGGTACGGATGATCGCTCCTTTGTACAGGTGTTAGTAGATGATGAGGTATCCTTCACGGGTTCCTCCATTCCTGCGTGTCTTGATTACCGTGTTTCCAGGGAATATGGAAAAATCATGATTTTATCCGGAGACGATGCCATCATCATATAATTCAGAAATAATCGGAATTTATGATCTGTGAATAAGGGTGATTGCATCATACTAAAGATACTCATATCCGAACGGGGATACAACTCCATCTGCACTTTATCATCGGTTTCAATCCCACAGAAATCCTTTAACAATTCCAAGGCTTGAAAAAATCCTCCCACCTCATCAATTAACCCATGTTCCAGCGCATCCATCCCTAACCATACGCGTCCCCCCTTGGAAATTTCTTTCAACGCTTCGACTTCAATATCCCGACCTTCCGATACAACGCTAAGGAAGCGCATATAAAAAGCATCCACATCCTCCTGCAAAACGCCGAGTTCCTCTTCAGTAAGTTCCCGTGGCGTTTGTTGTAAGCCTGCTTGCTCACCGGTTTGGATTTCTTCATAGGTGATTCCAAGTTTCTCAAGGAGTTGTGCATAATTGGGTTTGATCGAAAACACCCCAATGGATGCAGTAATCGTTAAGGGCGACGCTACCAAATGATTGGCTCCCATTGCAATATAATACCCACCACTGGCAGCATAATTCCCCATACTTACCACCACCGGCTTCTCTTCACCCAATGCTTTGATCGCATGCGCAATACGATCCGATGCATATCCACTACCACCACCGGAATCGATCCGAATCAGAACTCCTGCAATACGCGGATTGGTTCGCAACTCTTTAATCGTTTCAATAATCGTATCATCACCTACAGAACCATCCATAAACAAGCTTCCGCTATCCGATTTTCCCTCTTGGATGGTACCGGTGATATACAACGTTGCAATGGTTGGCGGCACTTCCCAATTGGGATCGTAGGCATCATACGCTAAATACGTTTCCAACGAAATGGGTTGATACCGCTGAAATACGTCATCATAATATGCTAAATCCGTTACAAGTGAGCGCTCCACTGCTTGTTCCGGTTGAATCGGTGCGTGATCTATCCATTCCTGGAGGGTCTCCACTTCCAATCCCCGATCCGAAGCGATTTCCTTAACAAGATAATCATGGATGGAATCCAACATATAGGTTACCACTTCCCGATGTTCTTCTGTCAGTTCCGATTCTGTGAGGGGGTTCGGTCCTGTTTTGTAGGGACCCGAGGCAAACGCTGAAATGGACACCCCAATTTTCTCTAATAATCCTTTCAAAAAGAAAACCGATGAATACATCCCCCGCAGATTAATCTCACGAACGGGCAGGAGGTAGATCTCATCTGCCAGACTAGCCAGATAATAATCAGCGGTCCCTGCAGTATTCATATGACAAATCACTTTTTTACCCGCCTCTTTGATCTGTTTTAAGGCATACCGCAACTCCTGCATTTGAGCCAATCCCAATTGATGATTATTCAAGTACAGTACAATACCTGCAATGCGGTCATCCGTAACGGCTTTATTAATTGCAATGAGGTACTTAGAAAAATATTTTTCACGGGTGCTGGAGGTAAAGAAATCCAGCGGTGTTCCCGTAGGTTGTTCCACAATCGTATGATCCAATTTTATTTCCAGATAATCATGGGGACGTCGGATAAGCGTAGGATGGCGATAGCTGCGAATCTGAGCACCCATTCCTATGCGATGATCAATCCCACTGGAATAATCCGTTAAGGTGTTCCCTAAGCCGGTGTAATTATCCCACCGAATATGTCCCCCTCCAAATCCTAATGAAAAACCTATCTGAAAATGAAGGGGCATATCGTCCCAATCCGTTCCACTCCAGGTTCCCCAATTGCTCGCTTGAATAAAGAAGTGCAAACCATCCACCGGTTCCATTTGGAAAGCCAGATTTAATCCCAGGTTTTGGAATCGTGTAACCGGATTATCCGGATCCACCTGATCCGAACTGGAACGAAACAACTGGGATGTGGCAAGCACCTCCCATTCAATCGAAAACCGGTGTTTGACGGGACGCCACGCATAGCTGAGCACGTACCGACGATCCACCCGCTGATCCAAAATAAAGGGACGGTTGATATCCCGTACCATAAAACCCATCGCAAAATTCTGTGACGCACGGATCAACCAGGAAAGATTTAAGGATTGTACTTTATGATAAGGGCTGCTATCCCGCTCCCCTACAAACACAGCGTAAGAAATACCTAAATATAACTTGCTTCCAAGGGTGGTACCATTCGCAAATTGAAACTTATGATAGGAAGTGGATGCTAAGGACCCATCGGATAAGGGTACGGAATCATCCTGGAGATGCGCATAAGCAAAACCAAAATTACTACGGAACGAGCCAAACGATGGAGGAGCAAATTTCGCAAACAACCCTCGATCCGGTAGGAACACATCCCGGCTGATATCATACGTAAAATAATATGAGAGTTCCCGTTCGTTGGTTACAGCAAGCGCGGCAGGATTAATATGAATAGCCGTACTATCATCAACGGTTGCCATGGATTTGTAGGGGAGTAAAGGAGAATCATGTAATTGAAGGGATTGGGTGAATCCCCCTAGGGGAATGCATACCAGCATCGTTAGCACTATTAAAAAAGGATATGGCTTTGAAAGCATAGATACCTCGCAGGATGGTTTACTGTTCGGAGTGATTCCCAACAAATGGGGTCTCCCAAGTGGATGGTCAAACCCGTCCGAATAATGAAAAGGTAACAAAAACCAAGCCCGCATGCAACGGGGGTGCGGATTTGAGTTGCGGCTCTATATGATGAATATATTTATATACTGAAATCATGCGGTATTGCTAAATATTATTGTTGTTTTCCCTGACAGACTTTGATATATTAATACATAGACGAGATTAGTTTTTATTGGGGTTTTTAGCGATCGCGTCTCCCTTTGCTTTCTAAATTAGCATACACGCATTGCCGTACGGTTTATACTGTATAGCACCATATTGTGTGTCTATGGAGAGAAGTATTATGAAAAAAGTTATCCCACTTCTTGTTCTTCTTTTATTGCTTGTCGGTACTGCTCCCACTCTTTTTGCAGAAACCGTGATATTAAAAACAGGCTCCATTCTGACAGGTGAAATCGTTGAATCCACAAACGATACGATTACCTTGCTGTATCGAGGATCGAATCTCGTATTACGACGAGACGCCATTTTTTTAATCCAACCTGTCAATTCTGACAACACGGTTGAGACGAAAGTGTTTTACAATCCCACCAAGCATGCAACGGTCATTTCCCCTGAAGAACACGAACAACCCAACGCCATCGGACCCGAAGATGGACCCATCATTACGGTTATTCGCAGTATTTATTCGTTTAGTAAAGCAGAAACCATGCGCATGAAGGGTGCGTTTAATTTGGAGTTGGGAACGGGGTTCCAATATGTTGTAAGTACGGGGGCATTTGAACCTTCGTTTTCTTTGTTGGTAACCGGGAGTTATTGGGTACGGGAATATTTTTCGCTTCATGCAAGCGGAGCGTTTGGATTGCTTCCACAAATAGCAGGAACCTTTACGGTAGGACCTCGGCTACATTTTACCTTTGCCCGGGATACCATCCGCCCTTACATTGCATTTAATGTAGGGTTGGGAGGATATAACGTGTACGAAACCTATTACAATTGGTGGGGGTGGGATGAACCCGATGAGATATTTCATGAAAAAGGGATCAAACCCATTCTTGGTGTTTCGGCATCGTTGTTTTTATTGACATTACGAAGGATCACCCTCGATATAGGGCATGCCCAGCTGCTTTTTCATTGGGAAGGAGAAGATAGCATCCCTAATCTTAATTTCTCCATTGATATGATTCGAGTTGGTATAATCTTTAATTAGACCCCCTTTTAGGAGCATTATTATGATACGAAGACTACTTTTCACTATTAGTTTAATAATCCTGGTATTTCCTGGTATGGTAATGGGTGCTACCGTTATTCTAGAGGATGGATCCATCCTGAAAGGCAAAATCATTGCATTCACTGATGAAACCCTGACCATTGCGATTACCGAAGATACCGTGTTGGAAATCCCACTAGCAGAGGTTCGTCATTTGGATAAAGGGGATCAAACGTATTTGGAAGTCAAAGAACATCTTGGAGGAGGAATTGTATTGGAATCCGTACTCCCGTTGGAGGGGAGTGAATCGGTGAATTACCATGAACAACACCAACCGGAATCCCCCCAACCGGATAAACCCGTAACCGAAACAACCGAAGACACTGCGGAACAGCCAATAGCACCCAAGGATACCCGAACCATTCGACTGAGTGCGTTAAAAATATCCATGATGAATTCCTTAGTTGTGGAGGGATCCTTTTCCGCCCCACGCTTAGATATCTATGAACAATTATTTGGAATGGGTTTGCATGTGTCCTATTGGATTAATGAATTTATCTCGGTATTTGGTTCATTGCGGTTTTCCATTTATGATGAAATGCGCTCCCAGGGGGATGTGGGAGTTCGGTTTCATCTAACAGGCTTTAATGGCGTGTATCGTCCTTATTTAGGTTTTCTAGCCGGGTATACACCCTATTCCCATAATGTGACACCAGGGAATCCTCCCTATCGCTTCAATTTCGGAGTGGTAGGTTCGGTAGGAGGATTTGTTGGCGAACGGGTCACCTTTGATTTTCTGATTACCTCGGTTAGTTTTATCATGGACGAATCTTATGATTACCGATATATGCTGGGTGTGAGTTTGGATTTTCTACGAATTGGACTCCGATTCCAACTGTAATACCCTTTTTACCAACCTTACCTCTATCGTGTGATAAACCTTTCACCGAAAAAAAAAGTAACACTTTTTAATGATACCAGACTCTTATCCTAGGAGCACGTAACCAATCCCTTGGAACAACAAGGATGAAAGAAGAAGCAGTGCAAGCAGTAATTGAACAGTACTACGAACAATTTGGTGCGATGGTTGGACGGCGCTGTAAAGCCTTGCTAAAGAATGAAGAGCGAGCCCGGGACGCTGTTCAGGAGGTGTTCGTACGGATACTCACACGGAAGGATCCCAAACCAATACAATATCCGTCCAGCTATTTGTATCGAACCGCTACTTCTGTTTGTTTACGGATGATTCGTGATGATATGAAGCAAGGATCGGGTTCCGGTGATGCATTGCTCGAGCAGATTGCTTCTGCTGAAGCAGTGGAAGATCAAACCTTAGTGAAAGATCTATTGGATCGAGCTTTCGGACGCGAACCCGAATCCACCCGAACGATTACCGTTATGCATTACATTGACGGATTAACGTATGAACAAGTCGCAGAAGAAGTAGGGATGTCAGTTTCGGGGGTACGCAAACGGTTACGAAAACTCAAATCCATCATTCAAACTTTTGAGGAATCAACTCATGAGACCTAATGCATCCACGCTCCCAGATTACTATTTGGAACGGTACGTGGTGGAGGATCTCCCCCAAGAAACCTGGGATGAAATCCACCAGCTGGTTCAATCCGATGAATCCTTACGAAACCGAGTGGAACATATTCGTGAGGAAAACAAGGCATATAACGAAACCTATCCACTCTATGAATCGGTACAGGATATCAAACGGCAGTATGCTAAAAGAAAAGCTCAGTTAGAAACAGAGGCAACCCAACGAAAACCTTACGGGAAATGGGCGTTTGCAAGTACACTTACTGCGATTCTCGTGGTAGGATCGTTGCTTCTTATATTTTATTGGAGTACTGCACCATCAACCAGTATGGACAGCCCCGTATTCTTTGAATCCACCCGGGTAAAGGGGGGGGATCCCTATCTTCTGATCTATCGTGAACGAGCAGTCGGTGGCGAGCGCCTAGAAGATCACCATTTTATTAATGAAGGAGATTCCCTCCAGATTAGCTTTATTCCCCACGGAAACACCTATGGTGTGATTTTTTCAATAGATGGTCGCGGGGTGGTGACCCTTCACTATCCTTATTCGCCATTTGAATCCAGCCAATTGCCGGGAGATGATCAAACCTTTTTAGATTTCGCCTATCAGCTCGACGATGCCCCTGGATTTGAACGATTCTTTTTCGTTAGTAGCGATAAACCAATCGCCATTGAGTCAATTTTGAATCAAGCCGAAACGCTGGCAGCCAATCCTTTTCAAGCCCAAACAGCACAACTTAACCTTCCTGAAGGGATCCAGCAGTATTCCATAAATCTGTGTAAGGAGTGAGTCATGTTCCGATTTACGATACTCGTTGTTTTTCTTGTTACTATCTGGTGTGGAATGGTATTAGCCGAACCCGCTCATGCCCAACAAATCCATCGGTTTGCTTTAATTGTGGGGTCAAATGATGGGGGAAGTGACCGTGTTACATTGCGCTATGCGGTAAGCGATGCCCAACGCATGGCACAGGTTCTCATCGAGTTGGGTGGTTTTTCCCGCCGTAATTTGATTTACCTACGGGATCCCAGCCGACAGGAATTTATCCAGGCTTTTGAACAAATTAGCCGGCGTATACGGGATTTCCGGGGAGAAGGGAGAAAAGAATTTTTGATTTATTATTCAGGGCATTCCAATGAGCGAGGAGTCTGTCTTGGAGAAGAGGATCTGCTATATACGGAACTACGACAGATGGTGGGTGATATCCCTGCAGATATTAAAATATCTGTATTGGATTCATGCGCTTCTGGCTCCCTTATCCTTACCAAAGGAGGACAGCGGGTTGCTCCGTTTTTATACGATGAATCTTCACAAATGGAAGGACAAGTGATTTTAGCATCCAGTGCAGCGAACGAGGAATCCCAAGAATCGGATACCATCCGCGCTTCCTTTTTCACGTACTATCTCGCGAATGGACTTCGGGGAGCAGCGGATGTGAACCGGGATGGCTTAGTCACGCTTAATGAAGCATATTCATTTTCCCATGATCAAACGGTAAGGCGATCCAGCCGAACAATCGTCGGATCCCAACATCCTGTATTTGATATACGGTTGGTTGGTACAGGGGAATTGGTACTGACCGATTTACGTAATGCCACATCTCGTATAACCTTGGCAGAAGATGTAGAGGGTCGGGTCTTCATTAGCAAGACAGATGGGCAGATGGTGATGGAAACAGATAAGGAACTGGATAAAGAATCGGTACTCGCTTTGGAACCTGGAACGTACGAGATAAAAGTGGAGCGAGGTGATCAAACGTTTGTTACCCGATTTGAGCTCTCTGATTTTGGGGAAATGAAGGTAGATCAAACAAAGCTGCAACCCTTGAAAAAGGAACAGGCACAATCCCGCGGGGATCTACCCATGGATCAAGTGGAACAAGCCTATTCAGATTTCAGACGATTGGCGGAACCCGATGAATCCTACGACTTCTTTCCTGTCAAAATATCTTTTGTACCCAATTTGGATTTCCCAACGGAATCTCGTGGCAGCTATCAAACCCATTTTAATTTAAATGTGATTGGTGGACTAGGAAGCCGGCTGAAAGGATTTTCTGTCAGTGGGATCTTCGAAACCATGAAAGAAGATGTTCTTGGGGGACAAGTGGCAGGCATCTTTGCTCGCGCAGAAGGTCATGTGTTAGGAATGCAAATAGCAGGAATTGTTACATCCGTAACCGGGCATCTAGTAGGATACCAAGCAGGATTTATTAACGTGGTGGGTCTCCACATGATTGGGCTTCAAACAGGGTTTGTCAACCAAATAGGATCGGATACCTTGCGTATGCATCAAAAATATCCAAATATGGGATTTCAATTTGGGTTTATAAACACCATTGCCTTAAATGGACTCGATGGAGCCCAGTTCGGATTTATTAATACCCTGGAAGGTCCATTAAACGGAGCTCAGTTTGGATTTGCCAATACCGTAAAAGGAATGATCCGAGGTATGCAAGTGGGTTTTATTAATACCGCTGGAGATTTGGATGGTGCCCAAATTGGATTTCTCAACCATGCAGATCATGTCCGAGGGGTTCAAATCGGATTAGTAAATAGCTCCGAGAGTATCAAAGGGATTCCCATTGGGTTGATTAATATCATTCGCGGTGGGGAATTCAAATTGGCTGCTATTTCCTTCAATATTAATAAAGATGTGATTTCTACGTTCGGATATAAGTTTGTAAGCCATTATTTTTATACTCATATGGCAGTAGGAACCCATCATTATGATGAGCTCACTACCTTTGGGGTAGGGATCGGTTTTGGCTTACATATTCCAATCAGTGATCGATTTCATTTGGAATTAGGACCGACCTTCTACAAAAATGTGGTGGATACATCATACATCAGTACTACCGATTTTAATCTGTTGTATCATGCTCAGGCGGGATGGAAATGGGGAAAACGTTTTGGTGTTGTCGTGGGTGGGGGTGTACAGCATAATGTTTCCATGCACCTTTACAGTGAATATCAATTTAATTGGAAAGATAATACCTATCTGGAAAGACCACACCAACCCAGTACAAACATCGCTGAATTGCTAAGTCCTATGTTTTATGCGGGAATTGAAATCACCCTTTCGTTACCCGATGAGGAAACGAAACCACTCGTGGAGGATAGAACGAAACCGGATGATGGTGCTACAATCGAATCCGATGGTGAGGAACCTGCATCTAGTGAAACACCCCTTTTAGAAGAATCCCTCCCTTCCGAATCACCTTCCCTTCGTGATAAAGCAGAAGATGCAATAGAAGACTTATAAAACTCACGAAATGAGATAGCAACGGAATCCCAATCAGAATGGATTCACCCAATGCGTTGGCGGTGTTCCTGATATTCCTTGCACCGCATGTTGCACTGCCATAACTGCCATTTTATTCCGTGTAGTGTGCGTCGCACTTCCAATGTGGGGCGCCAACACTACGTTTGGTAAGGTGAGTAAGGATGGGTGTATAGCAGGCTCTTCCTCGAAAACATCGAGTCCTGCTGCACCAATTCCACCCGAATCCAGACACTGAACCAGCGCGTTCTCATCAACCAATTCACCCCGTGCGGTATTAATGAGGATGGCATCTCGTTTCATCCTACGAAGTACGGGTTCCGAAAACATCCCCCGTGTTTGATCGGTTAGGGGAACATGAATGGAGAGGATATCTGATCGGGTAATCAGTTCTTCAAAGGAAACCCGTTCAGCTGGATACTGCTTTTCCACATCCGGTTTTGGAGATCGCGAATGATAAATACAGTGCATACCAAATCCTACCGCTCGGCGTAAGACAGCTTGTCCAATTCTACCCATACCAGCAATCCCCAATGTAGCACCGTCTAATTCCTTTCCCAATAACAATCGCGGTGCCCAGCCTTTAAATTCACCGTTCCGACAGATATGATCCCCTTCGACGATCCGTCGACTTGCCGCAAGAATAAGAGCCCATGCTAAATCCGCTGTTGCTTCGGTTAATACGCCGGGTGTATTAGCAACAAAAATGCGTTTCTCCGTAGCGGCTTCAATATCGATATTATTAAATCCCACCGCATAATTGGAAATAATTTTGAGTCGGGATGCTTCATAAATCACCGTGCGATCGATGGTGTCGGTGAGTAAACAAATTAATGCTTCTGCTTGTTTTATATGCTCTTTCAAAATAGTCCGAGGAATAGCATCCGGTTGATGGAACACCTTGTAGGGAATTTGAGCCGTTTCTAATGCACGCATTCCTTCTTCAGGCAGTAAACGCGTTACATAAATGCGATGGGGTGTAATGGAACTCATACCAATTTGTAAACCTGGGGTTGTCTATGTTTTAAGAGAGGAAGGCGGGCGCGAACATCTTCAAGCCGTTCGGGTTCATACCATCCATAAATCACCGTTTCTTCCGTCTGGGCGTCTGCAATGACTTCTCCAAAGGGATCCACAATTAGCGAATGACCATAATAAGGATAGGATATGCCTTCCGAGGGGGCGGGTCCCGCTGCACAAACATAAATTTGGTTGTCTATCGCTCGTGCACGCATGGTAACATGCCAATGCGCATCCCCCGTGGTTTTAGAAAAGGCACCCGGTAAAAACAAACACGTCGCTCCGGCTAACACCATGGATCGAATTAATTCTGGAAATCGAATATCATAGCAAATCGCCACACCAAACGTCAAATCCGGGGTTTGAAACACCTGCCAGGATTCTCCGTATCCCAGGTAATCGGATTCGGTTACTGCCACCGTAGGAAGGTTCACATCAAATAGATGAATCTTACGATACTTTCCCAATTTCCTTCCTGTAGCATCCCACACAAACGCTGTGTTAAATATTTTGTTTGTATCAGGACAGAATTCAGGAATACTTCCTCCAATCAAATTGATCCGATACTCCGCCGCCCAGGATGCCAGCGCATCTACCGTTGGAGAATCGGTTTCCATTTCGGCAAACGCTTCAAATTGATCTCCTTCATAAGGACAGATAAACATTTCAGGGAGTAAAAGATACGTTGCCCCTTCTTTGGCAGCCGTTTCGATCGCCTGTCTTGCCTTTTCAAGATTGGCTTCTTTTATACGACTGATAGAAAACTGTGCTACACTAATTCGTGGGGCCATTCCTGCGATCCTTTACATTCAAGGGGTTTCTGGGGAAACTGGGGTTTCCTCAGTAGCTGATTCTTCTGCTGTTTGATCTGGGTTTTTGTTTTCATCCGGTTGGGCGGATGCTTGATCTGCGTCTTCTGTTGCGGTTTCACTTGGTTCGGATGCAGTAGATGCTGAGGGCGTTTGCTCGGAAGGATTCTCAGGAGGTGCGTCGGTTTGTTGGGGTAAATCATCCAGGTTCATATCTTCAAAATACTTGAGATCATCCAACCGTAATATACGTACAGCATCCTTAGTGGGGAAACCAAAAGCAATCCGAGCAGTAATCCCGTTATATTCGGCTTTCATAGCCAAACACATATGTTCTTTCACACCAAAAATACTGGTAATACTTGCTACTTCCTGGTTGGAATAGATATTGCGTAACCGATCGACTTTGCCAATCGCACGAAACACTTCAATTGCTTTATCATTTATTTTATGAGCTTCGCGAGCGTGTGCCAATGCTTCTTCGATATGTCGAACCTGACGTTGCCTGGCTTCTTCCTGCTTTTTATCCTCCAATGTGGAAGCATCGGGTATTCGTCCGATGGGAAGGTAATGTGCCGCTTTCAAGAAGCTTCCTTCCTGCAAATACTTGTTAAACAATTCCATGGTTTCAATCAGTTTTTCTTTCGTGAAATGCGGCGGTTCCAAATTGGCTTCATCGGGGGGTGGATCATACGGTTCCGGACCGCAGGCTGTTCCGAGTAACAGCACGAGTACTGGTATGATAAAGAGATAATTCATTCGTATTTTCGGGTTCATGGTCGTTCCTTTTTCATACCCACGTAGGGTTATAAGTTAAATCGAATATTTAAAATATCGCCATCCTGAACGATATAATCCTTCCCAACAACCTGTAGCTTGCCTGCCTCCCGCATCTTCGCTTGGGATTTATATTCCATAAACTCAGCATAGGGCATCACTTCCGCACGGATAAATCCTTTTTCCAAATCCGTATGAATCTTCCCTGCTGCTTGTACTGCGGGGGTTCCCTTTTGTATTGTCCAACCGCGTACCTCATCTTCCCCTATGGTAAGAAAACTCTGAAGGTTCATTCGATCATACACCAATCGGACAAATCGTGCTCGTGCGGATTCGTTGATCCCCATACCCTCAAGGAATTCCTGCTGTTCCTCTGGATCCAATTCGGTTACTTCCAATTCCAGTTGCCCGTATAGCGCTAAAAGAGGGATATCAAACACAGTATGATTCATCATTTCGGAATCATCCCACATAGCACCTTCCATAAGATTAACCAACGCAACCATAGGAATGGCTGTCACAAAATTATAGTGAGTAATATGCTGTTTCTCATCGTGAGTCAAACCAAGGGTGAAAAGGGGTACATTATTTTCCAGGTGTTCTTTACAGCGCTTAAGAACCTTTTCTTCTTGTTGATTTTTATCCTTCTCTTTTGCCATCTTTTCCAACCGCGCATCGACCCGAACCAAATCTGTAAATACGAGTTCCTCGATATATACTTGAAGTTGTTCCTTCGGAGGAGGTGAATCGGGCAGAAATTGTCCTAGAACAATCGTTAACAAATCTGCTTGCCATAGGGTTTCAATCAAATGATTATTAATCCCAGAACGGGTTTTCGCGCTCATCGGACCGGTGGTATCACAAAAGGTTATGGCAGGATAGGTTGTCTTTTTGGGTTGAAATATTTCAGAAAGTCGATCAATCCGCTCATCGGGAACCTTAATTTCCCCTTTTTCAAACCGATCCGGATTCGTCGTGGGAGGATGCTGGCTTAATGCGGTAAAAATGATGGATTTCCCAGTGGTAGCGGGTCCACAAATAACAACTTCCATATAATATCCTGCTCACAGGGTACGCGCGCTGTTTATTCAATTTCGGTTGTGGATGCAATGATTTTATCCACCAACCCATAGTCTTTTGCTTCTGTTGGGGTTAACCAATAATCCCGTTCCAGATCATGCCGGATCGCCTTTTCGTCTTTGCCGGTCGCTTCTATATAAATACGGATAATCTGTTCCTTGAGTCGTAGCATATCCTTGGTGTGAATTTCAATATCACTACTGCTTCCAAATAAGACACCGGTAATCAATGGTTGGTGTATAAGTACCTTCGAGTTGGTTGTACAATACCGATGCCCCGCTTCACCTCCCAATGAGATAATAGAACCCATACTCGCAGCTAATCCCAACACAACGGTTTTAACACGGGGTTTAATCAGCTTCATGGTGTCATAAATAGCAAAACCGGAATATACTTCGCCACCTGGGGAATTGATAAATACGGTGATATCTTTATCCGGATCATGTTCTTCCAAAAACAATAATTGATTGACCACCCGTTCTGCGGCTTTGGAATCCACTCCAGCGGAAATGACAATTTTTCTTCCTTTTAGCAGCGTATTTTGGATTAGGTTGCTTGGATGGTCATCCGTCTTTTTTTCTTCTTCATCCATTCGAGGAAGGGATGGTTGATGCTTCTCTGACATATCGATTCCTTCTTAACTATTGGGAATGGGACCGTTTTAGGTAGCTTCTGGTAATCAGGCTTCCCATTCTAAATGTTCTGGCTATAATATACAAAGAATTTCCCGTCTGGGCAACGGGTTAATATGGATTTTAACCGTTGAGCCGCCCATTCACCCGTTGATAGGTGTTACGACCGATTGGACACATCGGTTAGCTGAATGAGCTCCAACGGAGAGGGAGGAGGAATTAACTGAGTAGGAAGGGGACTATCATAATTCTGGGGACGAGTCTCCCACCGTAAAAGATACGTCTGCCCATCGTTTCGTGGGTTTCCCGAATCACTACGCCAATGGACCTGTACTCGTTTATCTAAAAACCGAGGCGATAAATAGTTATACTGCCAATCCATGTGTTCTTCTTTAATAGCCATCGTAGGTTCATCTAATACCCAGAAATGAATCCCATTGTTGCGATGCTCTGTTTTTTGGATTAACATTCCATTCCGTATTTCTACTGGATAACAAAACACCTCGCAATCCAACGTCCCACATCCTTTGATTTCCCAACGATGCTCCCAGTTCGTCAGCTGATAAACCTTCCACTGATCTCCTTCCCACCGAGCGTTATATATTTGATTATTCCCATGTTTGTCGTATTTCATATACGATAAAACCACTTGTTTCTTCGTATCAAAACCAATCTTCCCGGTATTTAGCAAACCTCCGCCTTGAGGAATAGGATCCACAATAAGTTCTGTTCGTTCACTCGTAATGGGAAGTTGGATAGGTGTTCCGTGGATACTTTCCCATTGGAGTAGATCCCGACTCCGAGCATAACTCATATCGTGGGAGGTGGATGCGTCCCCGGTCTCCCGCCATCCCCAACATAGATGAAAATAATCATCGGGACCTTTTAATGGGCCTATCATATAGGCATTCCGCTCACCCTGTCCATCAGTAAAATTGGTTTCAAGCATACGCTCCCATTGCTGGGTGTTTTCATCGTAACGATTAAAGATTTCATTCCCACTCCCGCTTATTCCATCCCTATAATGAAAAATCAAATCACCTTGGTTGTTTTTTAGAAATCGAGGATAGGTACATTGCTTTTCGTTCTGTCCGATCATGGTTGGAATTTGTTCCAGGGTTTCAATCGCGTGGGGTTTTTGGGATCGGAAATATGTCAAGGCGTTGCAGTGCATATTCCCACTAACATGAATATACCCTTCCCGATCCACCGCAACCACTACAAAATTATGACTATCCCACCCTAATAGTGTAGAGGTGGTTGGCGTATCATAAGGCGGCGGGGAATTTTGGGCGCTGGGAATGGCATACCGTTTCCAGGTGGATTCAGCTTGATGCCGTTGTGCAATCGTCATTTGTTTTTCATGATTGAAATAGACGGCATAGATATAGGAATCCGTGGTATACAGATCAAATTCAACATGACAGGCAGACCACACCAAACTGATTTGTTCCAGATGAATCGCTTTATTCATGGTACGGTTCCTTAATTCCCTCGATAGAATCCTTCATTCCATGATATGCAAACACGGGGTAGAAAGATTTCAATCAGAATTGGACGGTTTTCAGATGAAATGCTTTCCGAATAATTCTTCCCCATTACCTACAGACGAAATGCTCTATATGATACAGAAAACACTTGCCAATTTATTTAGGTTTATCATATGCATAAATATACCAAAAGTAGAAAGCTTCATTGTGAACAGAGTGAAGCAATCTCTGTTTTGAAAAACGATTGCTTCGGCGCTTCGCTGCTCGCAAGGACGAAAACTAGGTAAATTATTTTTTGTAGATCCCTAGGGGCAATTCTCGCGATTGCCCCAGATTACTTTAATTGAATTATTATTGGATACGGTATTACAGAAATTATCCTGAAGAGTAGGTCAGTCGGGAATTACAGGATATACAAGCCGAAAGCGGAGTCGACTATGATATGGAAGGGGGATTAAGCAATGGTCTGTTTGTTCGGGTGATCGGTCTATACAATACAGAAGAAGATACCCCTTGAAGGTATCTAACGAATGTTCCGGGGGATGATTTTTCTGTCGAAGAGATTCAGGGGCTCTATTGGCTACGCTGGGAAGTAGAACTGTTCTTCCGTAGTCTCAAAGATATTCTGAATAGGCAGAAGTTATTGAATCAGGCAGATAAGAGCAAGATTCGCAACCAGTTTTTATTATACGTATTGTTACTATTTGCTGATCCACTTGCTTCGGTTGAAATCGGCGTTTACCCACCGTATGAAATGCGAGTGGGATTCCTTTGCGGTTTGTGAGCGGATGATCTGAACCTGGCTGATCCGAAAACTGGCTGAGAATGGATCGGATGAAGAAATGAGGTCACATTTAAAGCGGTTATTAAGTGACTTAAGGAAGAAGGCGTGTATGCTAACCCGAATGAATGTGTGGAATTTGATCACAGCCTTAATTTCACGACACTGAATCCTGATTGGCTATTCATTTGGTAGGTTTCTTGCAATTCCCTCTGGAATAATTACATCCATATAGAATCACACACTGAATTGTGTATTCCTCTACTCGCTCATTTTTTTCTTTTTTTTATAGCTTAATTTTTTGCCCATTCAACACATGTTCCTCTCATTTTTCTTTATTGCTGTTCTCTATCTGTAATATTTTTCTGTGTGTTCCGACATTCACCCTACTTTTCATAGGAGTAGAAAAATCATTTCAACCGGGTATTATGGAGCGAACATGAATCACATAGGAGGAAATCATGTGGAATCAACTCATCCAATCAAAAAAGTTTATCTCAGCCTTAGCTGGTTTAATCACAATTGTGCTTATTCATGTGATAAAAGCCACTACGGGGATTGAAGTAGATGAGATAAGCCTCACAACCTTAATTACGGCAGTGATTTCGGCATACCTTGTTGGACAAGGGATTGCGGATTCCGGGAAAGAGGCTGCTCGTATTTCCAATCGGTTGGATACCCTATCGAGCCAATCATCAAAGGATAAAACCCATGTGGATCTTTGATAAAAACCAACATCAACAATTAAGCCCTCATTTTAACTCTAATGAGCTACAGTGCCATTGCGAAAAGCCACATTCCAACCGTATTGCACCAGAATTGGTGGATTTATTGGAACTATTACGGCATACCTTGGGGGATTTCCCTATTCGAGTCCATTCGGCTTATCGTTGTCCCAAATACAATAAGCAGGTAGGGGGTGTTCCGGACAGTCAACATGTGCAAGGTACCGCAGTTGATATTTCAATTGCTTCGGTGGATTTGTTTGATATCGCATGCTATGCGTGTCGCATTCATTTTACGGGTGTGGGAATGTATATTCCTCAACACTTTATTCATCTGGATATCCGGGGAAAATATGCCCACTGGATGGAAGGATCAGAATCCTAGAAGGAGGAGATATGACAATACGTGAATTACAAAGGCTTTTACAAGTGTACGATGAAGATCGTGAAGTATTTATACAATCGGAAGATGGTATACACATTTTAGAAGATTGTTTTGAAGATCAGGAAGGGGATCCCGTTTTGGTTTCTGATGATTTATGGGATGAAGACGAATCCGAGCAGCTAGCAGATCCCGTTTCATAAATATAGATAGACGATCAGAAAAAACAGAACCCATTAAAAGGAAAGCGTATGGCATACCCCAAAGCATTTGTCGAAACCGTTCAAACGATGTTTCAAGATAAACAACAAAAAATAAACAAGTATACCATTACTCAACTTGAAAGGGATCTCCACCGGGTAGTGGAACAAAACAAACAATGGAAATCTACCATAAAAAAAATACCAACCCAAAAAACGATACGAAATTGGATTCAGCAAATCCCCCTTTCAGAATCAAATTCAAACGATAATCATGTGGTGCTTTCTGATTCTACGATCCAATCCTTGTTACAAGGTGTAATCGTTGCTTTGCTTCAGCGGATCCGTTGTACGCTTCTTGCTGTAACAAAGGAACCGGATCCCGAGGGCATTCTTTCTCAAGAAGAAATCAGAGCGAATGCACTTGGAGAAAACAATTTAATCCGACTATTCAATGATTTAATGAAGCATCAGGATCCATCCGTTCGATCTCGTATATCCGCAGAAGCCAGCTGGGGTAATACAACAATCAGTTCTAATCAAACACTAATGGATCTCATACGAGTTCAGGAAAGACAATTATGTCAAATCTTTCCTAATTTAGAGCCGCTAGTAGCTCATTCTCCCATCGATACCAATGAAGCAGGAACTCAGGAAAAAGTACATGGATAGACATATCCCTTTAATGCTCTTAAAAGAACGACTACGACGGATTAGACAAGCAAAGGGTTCGGAAAGCGTTTTCAATTTTGCCCGAATCTATTTTGATCATGTATTCCCATTTCCCTTTTGCTCGTTTCATCATGCGTTATTTGAGGATCTATCGGTTGATAGTCCCAACAAACGTATGGTTCGGATTGCACCCCGGGGACATGGAAAAAGTACGTTGGTGTCCCTTGTCTATGTAATCTGGTGTTTGGTGTTCCAAAAAAAACTGAGCATCCTGCTCATTGGAAGCAACCAATCACTGGCGAACGATAAACTCCAAGATATTATAACCGAATTGGAAGGAAACGATTTGCTTCGTGAAGATTTCCCTGTTACGACACCGAAACGAGACCGTAAAAACCAATATACCAAATATACCGACTCCCATGTCGTTTTCCATAAGAATATACAGCTCATTGCACGGGGGATGGGAACTGCTATCCGAGGGATCAAGCCTCGTCCCGATCTTATTATTATTGATGATCCGGAAAAAGATGCAGATCTAACCAGCTCATCGACTCGGGATAAACACAAGCGTTGGTTCGATCAGGTCATTCGGTATTTAGGTGGACCGGGGAAAACATTGGATATCATTGCTATCGATACGTTGAAGCATTATGATAGTTTGATTCACTATTTGTTTACTAAACCTGGGTGGGATGCAAAGAAATATAGTGCTGTGGTGGATGATCAAACTCATCAGGTTTTGTGGGATGCAGTATATTGTTACCATGTGGATGATCTAACTCCTTGGGAACGAGAACATTTTCATCTACGAGGAAGCGACGAATATGCAACCATTCGCCAGCCATTTTATGGAAGTTTGGAACATACCCATCCCCAAAAGATGATTTTAGGACTAGCCGAAGAAAATGCGGATGCTTTTCGACAAGAGTTTTTAAGTCAACCCGTGTTGCATCATCAAATGCCATTACGAAAGGAATTATGGCGGACCTTCATCTTCACGAAAGAACTCATTCACGAATTACCATATAAACTAGCTGCAATTGACCTCTCCATGGGAAAAGAGGGCGGAGATTATCAAGCCCTGTGCGTCCTGGGTGCCACCCAAAAAGATTATTATTTGTTGGATGCTGCACTGCTCCGGTTGGATTTAGTCAAGCATCATCACAACGAAGAAAGCCTGGTAAATCAATGCATCCTCTTCATCAAACAATACCAGCTACGAACCTTTGTTGTGGAAGATAATGGTGCCCAGGCGCTTTTTATTAATACGTTACGTCGGGCATTGGCTCAAGAACAAATAGAATGCTACGTACGAGGATTTCGTGCATCGGGTGACAAACACGAGCGGATTCAATCCATTTTAGGACTGGTAGTACAACGGGGATCGTTTTATATCCGGGATGATTATTCCCAAAAATATCCCCAATTCCTTCAGCAATTCGAGTATTTCCCCAAAGCAGATCACGATGACGCACCCGATGTGACAACGATGGCAATCGTTAGTATTCAGCGTCTGCGGGGATAACACCCTAACGAAAAAAATTCAATTCCATAGAAAAGCACTTCAAACGAGGAACGATATGGCAACACAACCTTTAATTGATATTACCCGTCGGCATCCCGATTACATTCAATCAAAAGCACGGTGGGACTTCTTACGAGATTCCTACCAAGGCGGGAAAGACTATGTAAAACCCCTCAACCAAATTAATCCTTTAACTGGAGAGGGCAGCTATTTACATCCTCACGACCAGGAGTTACAGATGCCTCAGAAATTCATCAATCGGCATCAGCGCTCTTATTACATGAATTATTGCCGGCTACCCGTAAATACTTTTACTAAATATATTTTTAGTAACAAAGTGCCCATCACACGTATAATCAACCCCGCTGAAGAATCGATGATTTTAGAATCGTATTGTCAGAATATCGATTTGAAAGGAACATCCATTCAGGCTTTCATGCGGCAATTAGCCACTATGATCTTAGTGTACGGAGTCGGATAT
>CAYPZJ010000025.1:0-22623 GCA_964414635.1 uncultured Spirochaetia bacterium | reverse complement strand
GAAAGCTATTTTAGATAAACATTGCCGTGTGGAATCCGGTGCACGTATTGCTCCGGATCAAAAACATACCGATATAGTCCAGACCGATTCAGGAATATCCATTGCTGCTAAAGAAACGGTGATACACGGGTAACAAGTATTTTGGGATTACCAAAAGAAGAATATCAATGACACTTACGAAGATAAATTGGATGATAGGGACGAGAAGCTTTGTGGTTGGGTGTCCACGATTACTTCCTGGTTCTGCTGGTGTTCTTGTTGCATGGTAGGTGGGATTTTTGAGATATGGGGGATGATATGTTCGCCATACAAGGCAGCGGTCTCTTTCACGACATCTTTAAGCACTTTTGAGTGGGAAACAATTCGTTCACCAATAACAGCAATATACTCTCCACGATATTTGAAACATTCGTCGCGATTTTTATTTAACCAATCATATTCTACACTTAGCATTGATGATCCCTCCAAGTGATCGTACCTGAATTTCGTTAGCCGTGAATATAATCGGAGATTCTTGAGTTCGCTTTAATCAAAAAATACATTTTTCGGAATTTGCCCGGTATTGGCTTTGGAAGCGTGAGGGGATAGATTATGAAAATAACGTACAAGGTCAGCTTTATGTTGAGCAGCATCGGGATGGTTCGCAAGTGTCTCATAGCCACAGTATTCATCCAGAATAAATTCCATTCCTTGGGGTAATGCATCAACTGCAAACGTAGCATCATCAGGATAAGGGAACCCCGATTCGTCCCCTGCCGCAAAGAAACAAGCAGCCACCATCAATTGCTTTATTATTTCAATAGGGCTATCTGTTTCCAGACACATACGCAAGGCACCCATAATACGATCTTCCAATGAGATTTTCCGTTTTATATCTCTACCTACTCGAAAGATAGTGTCCCCTAACGCTTTATTATGAAAGCGATGGAGTAAATCTGCAATATGCTCTTTCTGATTGGTTTGGGTAAACTCCTGAGGATATCGTTTGATCAACGCCTGAGCCGATTCCATCATGGCAGATTCTACACGGTGTCGGATTTCTGGATCGGACACGGCTTCCCAGATGTATGTATATCCCTTTCCAAAAAGAAACCCAAAGTATGCTGCCGCTGCATGTCCCAGATTATGAATGAATAATTTGCGATCCACATAGGCAGCCATATTTGCTTTCGGATCCAATCCAACCACCTGTGGAATCGTACCTTTAAACCCTTTTTTATCTACTAGTAACGTGTTATATGCTTCTGCATAAAGTTTTAAGGGATCACATGCCCGATCGGCTTCCAATTGAAGAGGAACCATCTTCCCGATGCTGGTTTCTACAACCCCAAGCAATCGGTCAATAGGGTATGTTTCAGGTAATAACGATTTTATTCCTTCCCGTAGGATGGATGGGGAATTGCGGAGGTTTTCGCAAACGATGATATCCAACGGAAGATCGGGGTGCTCTTCCCAGCGCTTTATTAATCCTTTTGCAATCGGCTCGAAAATATGAGGGAATACATTGACTCCCACTGCAGTAGCAAGAATATCTGCACGGCTGATTGCGTTTATTACAGCTTGGTCATCCTGAGCAGAAATCCCGGATACATTCTCTACGATAATCTCCTCGGGATGATCATCCAATACAACAATCGTATAGGTTCGCTTTTCGTTAAGCGCTTGAATAATGGTGGGATCCACATCGATAAAAATAACATCGAACCCCGAACGGCTAAACAATTGTCCGATAAACGAGCGCCCAATATTCCCTGCTCCGTATTGTACCAAGAGGGGTTTGGATGCCCGGCTCATATATTTTGCCTCAATGTGGGATTATATCGCGGATTGAAGTTTACCCAATAAATATTTAATCTCATGCTCCAGGTATCCTCGTGTTTGGAGTTGCTGTATCGTGTGGGAGGTGTCTTCTCGCAGGGATGCATCATGGGTAAGTAAAGGAGCCTGATCCCCAAATTCAAAGTACGCATTGATGGCTTGCCGTATCCGTTGAAATTTGGATTTGTATAGCGTCCGATAGTTCTGTTCTAATTGATCCAGGAGGTAGGGAAAGATATTGTTTAATTCATCATCATCAAGCTCTTTGTTTTTATTGTCGGCTTCCAGTCGCCAGTTTGCGAGAGGTGTCATTATCTTACTGGAACGGAATTCCCGTCGTTTCTCATCATCCGCATCCACCAACCCCCAGATGTTCTCAAAGTCCTCCATTAAATCCACCCGAACGGGATAATCCGCCCCGTTTTTCCGGTATTCCTTGTTCCCTTTCAAAAAAGCATTGACATTTTCAAGATATTCTCGAAATCCTGTGAGAATGTTTTTTTCAGGCAGAATAGGACAGGATTCGAAGAAATCTTCTTCAAGCAGGTACAACGCTTTGGATTCTATAATTTTGGGGAATTCAAAATAGTTATATCGAAATTGGCTTTCCAATCCTTGCTGTTGGGCGGCTTCAAAATCCTGAACAAATGTATAGCGTGTTCCTTCATCCAGCATCTTCCGAAATGCCTGAACCACATGATCATACGTGATGGATCGTTCCATGATTTCATCTTCCGATGCGATATCCATGACTTGAGTAAACAAGTCTTCCACTTCTGGAAAATTCATCCCAAATTGCCCCTCACTCTCCCGATCTGTATATTCATCGAGGATATCATCCCCAATTCGATTCAACAACTGAAGTTCTTCCTTATCATATTCTGGTGAATCAAATTTCCCCTTATCATAAAAAATGGTTTTATCATAGGCATCCAGCCCCCGATTTTCTTCGTTTAACAGATTTTTAACCCGTTCATCCAAGCGGCTGAAATGGTCCGTCTTCACTTCTCGTATGCGAGTCATTACCACCAGGCGCATCAGAATATCCAAAACATGAGGCATGAAATGAAACCCATTTTTCTCGACGCGTGCGATGGAATCTTCATGCAATCGTTTTTCATCCGATGCTTTTAAAAGATTCATTACATTGATAATGGATGCGCGGGACAGAATCAACGCAGCGTTGGGACCCATTTGTTGAATCACACCCATAAATGTTGCGAAATTATCGGTACCAATCATACATATATTCACCTGGACCGTTTCCGTTCCAGTCGATGCATAGCCCGAATCAATGGACATTAAATCCGCTTCAATCCGTCCTAAATCCCGTTTGAAAAATTCATCGCGTACCAATAATCCACCCTGCGCTCCCACAAAATCACCGGAATGGAGCATAAGTGGTTCCCCAGCCAAAAACGGGGGTAAGACTACCTGACCTTGTAAAGGATAGGCTTTAATATTATACCCCGCTGTAATAGAGGTGGTTACCACGCCATTCTCCGAAAGGTTATTGAAATTTATCCGTTCCAGATCCACGTGTTCATACACTCGCTGCATGAGCTTGTCTGCATCAATACCTTTATGTTCCCGTTTAGTTTTCCAGATTAGTGCTCGAATAATCGTTTCACACGTAGCACACAAATGTCCTTCGATTATGTGGGAGTATATGGGCGGAAGGTTTTCTTTGGAGTAATCCCATCCCTCATGTTCTAATAATTCATCAAGCAAAAGTACTCGCTGTTCCCGGGGAAATAACCACAACGGGTGACATCCTGCCGTGCATTTGATGCGCGACGCAACCGATTTTTCCGCTGTGTCCCCTCCGATTTCATTGCTTCCAAACCCAATCACCTTTTCTCCACTCAAAAAACTAAAGGCAATGCGTCCATAAAAGCCATGATCCGGATCCGCATAATACGTGCGGAGTGCATCAATAATGTGATCTACGAGAATGCTTTTTCCCGTTCGATTGGGTCCCACCAGCAAGATAGCTTTTCCCAACCGTGTCCCTTGCGAGGTATTCCGATTAAGCTGATGGAGCAGCTGGTGAATCGCTTCATCATGACCGATGATGGGATTTTGCCCGTAATCGAATATTCGAGAGCGTTTGAGCTTTTTCTTTCCAATACCCTGTGTTTCATATGTATCCTTCCACAGGATATCTCGTACAATTTCATGTGCAGATTTCAGATGGGGTGCCGGATCGTTTTGCAGGAGCTGAAGGTATTCCTGAAAGGGGATGGTTAGTTTTTGTTTTTCAAAGATCTCCCCCGCTCCCTGGAACAATGTATTAAAAAGGGGGGTCTCGGTTGAATCGGATGAACCCATGGGTACTCCTTTACAGGCTTGCTCCGTATTGAGACTAGCACGTTCCGCCGTATATAAAACGTAATATAAAAACCATAGGCAATCAAACCATCCACACCTCGCGGTTGAATCTCAAACGAATGTAAAATCCTATTGAACTAACAACTGAGGTACAAATCGCATTTGCGAGAAGCGACGAAGCAATCTTTTTCAGAGGTGATATTGCTTCACTGCGTTCACAATTGACTATGTTATTTGTGAAGTGAGGCGTTGACTTCGTTGAAATATGCTATCTTTTTTTTTGACGAAGATAAGGAGCCAGTGGAAGGCTCAAAACGTCACTGATCTGAAACCAAGAGGCTCAAGATCCGTCGCAATGTCTAACCAAAACTGGCTACTGTACACCTAAGTGTAACATGGATACCTGCTAAAAAAGCACCATGATTACGAATGGATGAGGATGTAGCAAACATCGAAGTCAGCTCCCTAGCTTCAAATATAACAAAAAAAGAAGAGGTTATGGAGGAAAATACCCGCTTCATTGGAATTGATTTATCAAAAAGAAGTATGGAAGTAGCATTAATTACTAAAGGGATAGGAAAAAAACTCATTCAAAAAAAGTACGCCACTACTCCTAAAGGAAAACTTTAACGCAGACAGTTTATCGGGACATGATTACGTAATAACCAAACTTGAAAAATATGGATTGATAGAAAAAGAAAACGAAAAAATTAGCTAGGTACTGGACAAATAACATAGGAGGATCCTTTACCTCTCTGAGGTTGTCGTAATGATTTTTAAGTTAAGGGCAGTTTTTTTCTGCTTTCAAATGTAAGCGTAAACAACCATACACCCTGTCCCTACATTAATTCTTTACAGGGTAAGTCTTGCGTCGATTATCACTTGGTATTAAATATGTGTTCGTAAAAAGGCTTCAATTACTTCCCGCACCTGAGAGGCAATATAGGGATGGCTAGCTACAAAACCTTGATCCATGGTTAAACAATAAGACTGATACGAAATGGGTTGATTCCACGCATCGGTGACCACCAATCCTAACCGTTCGGCGAGTCCATGTGCCGCAGCCACATCCCAGATTTTCGCTTTTTCGGTGGGATGGGGTAGATAAAAATAAGCTGCTGCATACCCCAAAATAACCTCTACCACTTTGGTTACGGCAGCACCTTTGTAATAAAAGGACAGAGCAGGTAATTGTTTTTTAAGCATATCCAATAAGCTTTCGATATTCTCCCATCGATCGATGCGTGTGGCTAATACAATACATGGGGAATACTCTGGAAATAGAATTTGCTGTTGATTACATTGGGGCGGCGTACTTGGGTCTGTATAATAGTATTCATCCCGCATGGGGAAATATACAGCACAGGTTTGAGGTTGCCCGGTTTCGATGTAAGCGAGAGCGAATGCAAAATCACCGGTTCCTTTTATTAATTCTCGGGTTCCATCAATGGGATCCAATGTGAAAAAGGCATCATAGGCTTCATGGATTGTGGATTGCGAGGTGGTTTCCTCAGAGATAACGGGAATGGATGGGAATGTAGCATGAAGATAGGATCGGATGGTTTGATCCACATAAATATCCAAATCCGTAATCCACTCCGCTTGACCGGTCAGCGTGGTTTTTAGGCGTTGATTTTTTTGATGGGTTTGAATAATCTGGTCGCGCAATTCGCGGCATAACTCATGGAATGAGGGGGGAATAGAAATCATACTACCATCCTAAAAGGGGCAGAATCACTCGGGAATATAATATCCTGTTAGCGCTTGCTTATAGTAAACCCGTTTGGTGCCTTCTACATCTACCACGATTTTATATTTATCAATATCCACCAAGGTTCCGGTTAATTCATCGCCTTTGCGAAACAAAATGGTAATGGGCTTATCCGTGTTTTCCTCTAGGAATTCACTTTCTCGGTTCGGCAGAGCGGCTTCCGCTCGATTCACCCGTTTCACCAAATCCTGTGCTTGATCATCCAATACGTTGACCATTGCTTTTTCTTCTGGAGTAAGTTGTGGTATAGGGGGACGGTATCCACCTTTTTGGAACTTTCTGCCACCTGGTCCACCCGGACCTCCCGGTCGCTTTTGAAAAGGTTTTCCTCCCGGTTTTTTGTTTTGCATGGGCTTCCTCCCTAACTCGAACCATAATTTTAACGTAACCTTGATTTTCCGTTACTCCGTTTGTTCACGAGCTTCGGGGTTGGTTACAATTGTAATTTCAACGCGTCTATTTTTCTGACGTCCTTCAGGAGTATCATTATCCGCGACAGGTCTCTGATAATTCCAACCACGGGTTTCCCACCCATTCGGTCGGACGCCCTTATGTTCCAAATAGGTTCTCACCGCCGCAGCGCGATTTTCAGATAGCTCCTGATTCAAACGACGATTGCCCCGATTATCGGTATGTCCTTCAACTAATAGATCAAAATTTTCGTATTTCTTAAGAATTTCCGCAATCTGATCCAATGTATTGGTCGCTTCTGGGGTCAATGCTGCTAAACCTGTTTCAAACAAGATATCTTCTAGATTAATAGTCACCCCTTCGGGACGCTCTTCTACATTAATGGTTGGATCTATTTCCTGCAAATCCTCCGTTACTTCATCGTGGATTTCCCGCCGCCGGTCTTCTGTTATCTGAGGTGGTTCGGGCACTTCTGGTTCCGGTTCTTCCACAGCAGGTATTTTGCGTACATCGCCATAGGAATGCCCACGAAATTCCCATATTTCCCCATTTTCCAACATATAAAGAAAAGCGTAGTCCGCATTATAAAAAACTGAATAGCGTTCTTCTTTGTGCCAGTAATATTCCCCATCAAAATACCCAATTATGCGTGCAACTCGATTGGACTGCGTTCCAAATGATATGGGACGCCTCAGGTTTTCATCCATCTGATACGTCACCCGCAAGACCGCGCATTCTTGTTCTTTATAGAAATCATCCCGATCATACCGGTATTGGATGGTGATGGGAATTTGCCAAGGAGAGGGCATATTCCAATCCTGAAAATCCTGGACTTCGTATCCATTTCCTTCCCAATAGTCCCCCACATCTAATTCCTTGATAGGGAAGCGTGGAAGATTACGAATCGTCGGAAACAAATATGTGTTTTCGAAAATCATCTCCCCACGCGTTTTCATTTTGTATTCTGTATGGGTGGTTTGTTCATTCTGAAGTACATACGGTTCCGCCGATTGATACGGACGCATATAAAAATAATACGTCCCTTCATAATCTGCATGATCCTCCCACGCCTGAACGATATGCAATTCCGCTTGATATTTTTGATCCGCTGTAAATATTAAATTGTTATTCCGTAAGATATCCTGAATGGAATAGGTTTCTAGAATATACTGGTCACCGGTTGTTTGGTCGAAGTAGAAGTCATATCCAAATCCTGCTGGCGCAAAAAAAAGAATACAACCCAACAGCATTCCAAGTTTTCGTATCATAAGATCCCCCACTCAACAGTTATAAACACCTAGCTTGAAATGCCCATTTCAAAAACCATCGTTATTCTACCACTTCAACCGTCATTTCAACACGGGAGAACGGACAATCTTTTGCAGGTGGTTGTTGGCGGCGGGGTAATTTTTCAATAGCATAGGCTACATCAATGCCTTCTACCACCGCACCATAAATCGTATACCGTAAATCTTGCCCATTCATTACCTTCCCAAAATTCGGACGGTTACTGGTCATGATAAAAAACTGACTCCCAGCAGAATCCGGATCCGAAGAACGAGCTGCCGCTACAATCCCCGGTTGATAGGGGGGATAGGGATGGGTTTCATCGTAAGGCCATTCCATTGGAACATTAAAACCTGGATTACCCGTACCATAGGTGCGAATATGGGTTCCTTCATTATCTTCATGCCCTTTTGTATTGGGATCGCCCCCTTGAATCATAAAACCCGGTATGACGCGGTGGAAAATGACCCCATCAAAGAATCCCTTTTTCGCAAGATCCACGAATGTTTTCATATGGTTGGGTGCAATATTTTTGAAAAACCGAATCCGCATATCCCCCAGGTCGGTATGAATTATCACTTCCGGTTTTTCTGCCAGATGGTAAAAATCATCGGCGGGTGTGTCCATATATGATTGAATATAAGGCAGGGGTTCTTTTGTCGTAGCCTCTACCGGTGTTAATTCCGATGAGGATTGATCGGATTCCGTCGGTTCGCTTGATTGGATTTCTGTTTCTGGAGTTTTACTATCCAGATCCCCTCGGCTGTATTTATCTTTCAAACTCCCCTTACAAGTCGTTGTCATCAATCCAACAAAACTCACAAGTAGAATAATTGTAAGAATATGTATCCCATGTTTCATAAGAGATCCTCCCCTTGTTTTGTATATCAAATCACAAATGCATTATCGGTTTAACGCAGGATAGGGCAGCGAGGTATGAACCCCATTCCCGATGCCAATCCAATGCTTGTGGTAGATATAAAATGGTAAAATAGAACGAAAATGTCAACGCAGCAACAGGGGCGTTATAATCAACATCACATAGAATGTCTTTTACTTTGGTACATGGTGAAATCTATAACGAACCATACACCAAACCCCTTTGCGGAAGAAGATTCGGTTCTGGGTTTTCTATAGGGGCTTTTTCAGCACTACACCTCACATATTATGAACGGGATACGCAAAAAGTTTGTGAAACCGCTTCGTATAAAGACGCGCTGATCTGTTTATGAATTCGTATTTTACTTGACATTACTAATGAAATGTGCTAAACTTTGATGTAGGATAAAATGCCAGCGTGCGGCAACCCAATTTCCTCCGAGCTTATTACCTATACTTGAGGATCCTGTCATGTTTAACCCCATGTTTGTCCGTGGAATCGTTCTTGCTAGCTTCCTGTTATTTGGATTCCTAGCGTGTTCTGAATCCTTTAAATATCGGATTTATAACAATACCGGTGAAATTGTTACCATGGTTACCTGTGAATCAAAAAACTCGAAGCAGGTACTTCTAGAAATCTTTCCCGCAACCTATTCGTATTTAGATATTTTGGATATGCGTTCCAATGAAGAAACCATCTCACTTTCGTATTATCTAGAAACCTCTAAGAAAGAAGTAAAAACATCCTTTACAGCAGAAAAAGATGATGAACTCGAAATTTGGTTGCTGGAAGATAATATGCTACGAGTGATGCCGAATAATACGGACGAAAAATGTAGTAACGTTAAAGAAGGATGTGCGTGTACCTATGGAGAAACGTTCGTTTTAAATCTAGAATTGAGTGCGATGGCTGCTGAAAACCCGTGTCATCGGTTATACCGTAACTGCAATTTTGATGTTACCGAATCCTGTATTTATAATGCCATCGAAACAGATCAATGCTATCCGATGGATCCCCCACCCACAGACCCCAGTGATCCATGCTACGACGAAGATCTGTTAAACCTGACACATCAATACCCTATGGGATATGATACAACCGATATAATTTTACAAGCCGTTCAATTAAAATCGACTACGTTTGAAGCCCTTTCCTTTGAAGGAACGGGGGATCTAGAGGTCGTATATAATGAAGACAATATTGATAATGTGACATCCGATGTAAGTGTTGGAACCATAGATGACACCAAACAACGGAATTATTGGTATGGAACCGGAACGCTGCTGCTATTAGGGAAATATCAATTGAATAATTATAAGCAGTGTCGAACCGATCATCCCGTTTCGTTACATCCCAATGAAACGGTTTTTGATGAATGTGATAAATATATTGAAGGAACAGCGGAAGTAGAAATTTTTGGGCGTACATCAACCCGAGAGGGCGCCAAAGTGATTGATCTATGGTTGAATGATCTGTATTCGGGTCATACAGTACAGGACAAAATTTCTGTTAAAGTGGACTGGGACTATTCATGCGATCCAGAAACCAGCGTTTCTGGTGTATTGACTTTAGCCGGATCAAACTGCCCGAAAGATGGCTACGGGGTCCATATTCGAGCCAATCATTCGAATTGTAATGATGAGCAATGTGATAGCAGTCTGGATATATACTCTGGAAAAGCCTGTGATGAAGCAGCGTGTAATAACACAGTGGATCGGCGTGGTTGGTATTTCATTCATGATTTTAGCGCAAGCCTTTTCCCCAGTAACGGATAACTATGGCGGATATTTTTACCGTACCTCCTGAATGGAATCGGCTCATCTCTGCCTTCAAGACGGATGCGGTTAAAAACTTGTATCCTTGGTATCAACAAAACAAACGGGATCTACCCTGGCGAAATACAAAAGATCCGTATATCATTTGGGTTTCGGAGATCATGCTTCAGCAAACCCGGGTGGATCAAGCCCTCCCTTTTTTCCAACGATTTATCAGCAATTTTCCTACTTTAAACGATGTTGCAAAAGCAGATCAAGCCCACTTGCTCAAAACATGGGAAGGTTTGGGATACTATAAGCGGGTATTAAATATGAAAAAAGCGGCTCAACTTATTATGGAGCAATATCAGGGCCGTTTCCCAAAAGATTACCAGCAGATTGCCGATCTTCCTGGAATTGGTAAGTATACAGCGGCGGCGGTGGCTGCCATTGCATTTGATTTGCCCTATGCAGTGGTGGATGGTAACGTAATTCGTGTCATTGCTCGTTTTTTTCTTGTGGATTCTCCTGTGGATAAGCAACCTACCAAACGTCAAATTCAATGGTTGGCAGATTCCATTTTAGACCGCGATCATCCAGAATTGCATAATCAAGCAATGATGGAATTAGGAGCATGTATATGCATGCCTACGGTAGCGGATTGCGATGCGTGCATCCTGGCGGAGCCGTGTCGTAGTAAAAACACGCTTTCTTATCCCGAACGCATTCAGCTACCCAAAAAGAGTCCCAAAAAAACAACCCCACATTATGAAGTAGCTGCTGGTTTAATCTGGAATCAAGGAAAATTGCTGATTGCGTTGCGACCCGAGCATAAAATGCTGGGAGGATTGTGGGAATTCCCCGGAGGAAAGCGTGAACCGGATGAATCCTTGGAAACGTGCTGTGTACGAGAAATCCAGGAGGAATTGGGACTGGTTGTAAAAGTGGAACGCCCTTTCATACGGGTGAAACATACCTATTCTCATTTTAAAATTACCATGACCGTTTTTCATTGTACTTATGTACGGGGAATACCTGAAGAACCTGGTACACCCGAAAACAGATGGGTATTCCCAGAGGAGTTGGATAGTTATCCCTTTCCTAAAGCGAGTATGAAAGTGATTGATGCACTATTAGGGAGGGGGGAAAATCAAAATATGTTGTTTCGATAAGGCTATATTAGTATTAGGAGATACCTATGAAGTATTATGTATTTGCCAAATTTTTTAAGCACCTGAGTGTATCCCAATTGATGGAACAGTGTGCAGAAATTGGGGTGGATGGTCCTACTGCTTTGATTCGGGATGAGTATTGGATAACTGAATCAACGATCGAATCAAATTTAAAAGAGTTTATCCGTATAGCCGATGAACATCGATTGGAAGTACGTTATGCGGATACCCCCTATTCCTTGGAACAGCTCGCCAAAGATTCCACACCCTTAAAAATTATGGCAGATTATGGGATTCAAGCAGTTCGGTTGGCATATGAACCCAAAAAAGCATCAAAAGAAATTCGAACCCTACCCACCACTATCCGTCGGTTAACCGAAAAGGTAGCAAAATTAGCCGAATTAAATGGAATCAAAGCTGTGATCCAGGTCCATGGTGGTGCGTATCCCCATAATGCAACCGCAGCATATCCGCTGGTCGCCGATTTAAACCCCGATGCCATAGGCATTAAAATAGACCCAGGGAATAATCATAATCAGGAAGGCTATGAACATTTCGATTATCAATTTGCCCTTTTAAACGAATATATCGCAGGGATAGGTATGAAAGATGCCTGTGCCCTCCGAACAGGGGATGTAACGGATGACCGAAAGGGATGGAAGCGTGTTTTTACACCCGCATTCGATGGGGAAACCAATTGGTTTGAAATCTATAGTTTAATAAAGCACTATCACATGACCGGTCCGCTGGTTTGTATGCCATTTTATCATGAAGATGATTTCAACAAAATGCTGACAACCTTCAAAGAAGAACTTGCGTATTTCAAGAAAATGGAAGCACGGGTGTTTAAAGGTGAATCGGACGAAAATAAGTAATAGAAAACGTGAAGAAAGTAGCCGCTGTGAACAAAAATCGAACAGCTTGTGCAGAAGTTAGCCGACAATATTAGCAGAACAAGTAGGAGAGTGGAAACGGCATGAAACACATGGCAGATTTAATGAAACTGCGTGAGTGGTCCATCACAAAGCAACCAGGTGAAATCCTGGTGGAATATGGTGCGGAACCCAAAGCCATGTATATCCTGGTTCAGGGTTTTTTGGATGTGGTTGTGAATGATAAAACGGTTACAACCATATCGGAACCTGGCACGTATATTGGGGAATTATCCTATATTTTAAATCATACATATTCGGCTACAGTGGTAGCTAAAGAAACAACCGAAGCCATTCAAATAAAAAGTGAATACATTGATTATTTTATTAAATCGCTACCCGCCGTAGTCTTTGAATTAGCTGAACAAATGGCGCTCCGTGTGGCAACCCTACGAAAGGATGTATCCAAACAAGAACCACAAAAATCACCAAAACGCCCCAATGAATGGACACCCCAAAGTATCCCTGAGATGGATCCCCAGGGATGGAATCAACTTATACGGAAACTCAATCAGGAAATTGTTACTCTTAATCCAGGAGAACATCTAGCCCATGAGGGACATTCCGCTACCCAATTTTATATTCTTAAAAGTGGACGTATCAAAGCTACCAAAGCCGCCAAAGAAGTCAAAACGATTTATAAACCCGGCGAATGTATTGGGGAACTCCCTTTCCTACTCAATCAAAAACATGTAGTTTCATACCAGGCAGATAGCCAAACCCAGGTTATTCAAGTCGAGAAGAATAAAGTTATTGAGATTATCGAACAAAACCCACTGTTTGCTCGAGTGTTGCTTATTTCTGTTGCGTCGCGATTGGTTATGTTGAGCAGCATGGTGGCATTTGACTAACTTCCGTCCCGCCTGTCATCCTTCTTGTGAACTTAACACATCCGATTCCCAAACACTAAATGGAACAAACGTACGAGTAGGATTTCCCATATCCGGTCCATTTGCAAGTAGTGCTTGTTGTAACGCTTTCATGTCTTTAAAAATGGGATAATGCGCTGTATGTTCATAGACATATCCCTCATAATCCTTAAACTGAACAGGGCGTGAAAGAATCATCAACACATGATTTCCTAAGGATTCCAACTGAAACGAATCCCGTTGGGGAAAGCTATATGTTCGGTAGGCTTCGAGATAATTCTCTTGATTTTTTAAATTCGGAACAAGCTGAACTAGGCTTTTGTCCGGCTTGATAACAAATATTTTAATATACGCATCAAATGTTGTTTGGATATAAACCCACAGAGATTCCCCCGGTGTATAATACCCCCCAATTCCCTGGTTGGGTATGGCTTTCACATCCGGGCTAAATTCAAATCCAATCTCGAAAATGTTGCAGTATTGAATATAGTATGGTAAATCAGGCGGTTCCATGATATACGTGGGTACATTTTTATAGGGGATGGTTACCTCTGCCTTTCCTTCCACATGTCCGTTAATTAGAATATGACGATTGAGTGAAAGGGTTACTCCTCGTTCATCCAACGTATACTTTCCTATTAAAAAACCATCCAAAGTATTTGCATTACGTTGGATTGAAAGATACGGTTGGGCAAGTTCAGGGGATTGCTCTATTCGTTCCACCAGGGTATACCCACCCTGCTGTTGTAACCCCTTGCTAATTATGTTCCAAAAATATCGCCCCATTTCAGTTGATAAATAGGTTGTGTCATATCCCATTCCAACTAAAAACATACGATAATTATCAATGATTTTATTATCGGCTAACTGATCCAGCAAGCGATCCACATAATACGATATGGGTTTCTCAGGAACTTGATACGTATGTTCGATAGCTGCTTCTTCCGCTCCTCCACACCAGCCTAATCCAAGAAAGAGAAAAACAAGTAGCAGATAGACCAAGCTGCATCGATAGTATCCCTTGTGTGTTTTGAATCCCTTCAGGTGGATCATTGACTTACACATCCGATTTAGGATTCTTCTTCTGGATCCGTAGAAACCACAACCGCAAGCGCTATGGAAATCATTTCCACATACTGATCATCCGCTCGGGAAACAACAACCAATGGGACTCGATATCCCGATATAATCCCCGCGTATTCTCCATCAGCGAAGTAGGTGATGGTTTTCAATAGAATGTTTCCTGCTTCGATATCGGGTACCACTAAGATATCTGCACATCCTGCAACATTGCTTTTAATCCCTTTGATTTTAACCGACTGAGGGGATATTGCATTATCCAAAGCCAATGGACCATCAATAATTCCCCCTTTGATCTGCCCTCGATCTGCCATTTTTGCAATGGAAGCGGCTTCAATGGATAGTGGGATCTTCCAGTTTACCATTTCTGTTGCAGCTAAAATGGCTACTTTGGGTTCTGGAATACCGAGTTTATGTGCTACTTGAATTGCATTTTTTACGATACTCACCTTCTCATCGGTAGTTGGTGCACTAATAGCACCTGCATCGGTAACAAAGATAAGTCGATCAAATGAAGGAATCTCTGCTACGGAAACATGGGACGCATGTTTTTTTTTGGTTATTCCCTTTTCTGGGTCTGATGCGGCATGGTAGAAATCATCCACATTAATCTTACCACGCATCCCGATTTGAGCCTCCCCTGTATTAATCAATTCCATAACTTTAACACAGGCTTCCATCGAATTATCCGAATGGATGAGTTCCATTTTGGAAAGGGTGATTCCCTGTTCCTTTGCAAGGGATTCGATGGTCTTTTGATTTCCAATAAGAATACTTTTTGCTAGCTTTTGTTTGTGTGCTTCTGCCGACGCTTGCAAAACTTTAACATCGTGTGCACCTGCTATGGCTACGGTTTGAAGAGGTCGGGTTTTTGCTTCCTTAATGAGTTGTTCAAAATGACGTATCTGTTCCATAATTGGAAAGATAATAGGTTCCACAAAAAAGGGCAATAATGACGGAGTCTAAATTCAGGATACCTTTATTTGTTGGTCGAGTTATATTTCTAACAGTCACTTACGCACCGCAATCGAAAGGATATGGTTGCAATGAAGGAATCAGATATGGCGTCCTTTAGGCGGCTTTGTCAATAAGAGTTTCGAGTATATCATTATTATTGTATAAACAAAAGGTGTTCTGAAGTAAGTCAACAACCCTCATTGACCCCCCTTATAAATCCTGTTACTATTATGAAACTTAGGTTCCCGATTGGGGAATAAAATTCCAAGTAAGCAGGTAACTTATGAATCCTACTTTAATTAATCAATTCAAAAACCCTACCAGTGAATATCGAGGATCTCCATTTTGGGCATGGAATGGGAGATTGGAACCAGAAGAACTGCGACGACAGATCCGAATCATGAACCATATGGGGTTGGGAGGATTCTTTATGCATTCCCGGGTTGGATTGGACACCCCGTATTTATCCAATGCCTGGTTTGAATGCATCCAAGCATGTATCGATGAAGCCGAACAATTGAATATGCAAGCATGGCTATACGATGAAGACCGTTGGCCATCTGGCGCTGCAGGGGGTTTGGTAACAAAAAATCCCGCTTATCGGCATCGTAATCTGGAACTGACCATTCACGAAGCCGCTGACGCAATCATTTGGGATGAGGATACACTGGGTGTATTCACCGGAATCATACAGAATAATACATTGACCCAGCTAGCCCCCCTTGCATCATCCCACACCCCAACCTTAAAACCGGGGGAATCCATTCTTCAATTTCGAGTCAAACTGGATGAACCCTCTAGCTGGTACAATGATTACACGTACCTCGACACGTTGAATCATGAAGCGGTGCAAGCCTTTATCCAAGCCACACACGAGCGCTATCGGGAAGAGGTTGGCGATTATTTAGGAAAACGGGTTCCTGGAATTTTCACCGATGAACCCATGTTTTGTGAAGTGATCGAACAAACCAAGGATCATTCCTGGTTGACTCCCTGGACAGGGAAACTTCCAGAAGTGTTTAAAACCCGCTATGGATATGATTTGTTACCCCTTTTGCCCCACTTATTTTTTGATATTCCCGATTCCCAACCAGAAACCACCCGCTACCACTATTTGGATTGTATTACACATCTGTTTGTGGATGCCTATGCAAAGCAGATTGGAACGTGGTGTGATGAAACTGGTATGCTACATACGGGGCATATTATGGAAGAAGACACCTTGGTACGGCAGACCAACCGGGTTGGGAGTGCTATGCGGTTTTATGAATACATGCAAGCACCGGGCATAGATCTATTAATGGAATATAATCGAATTTACGATACGGCTAAGCAAGTCAGCTCGATGGCACATCAATTCGGTCGAAGATGGCGGCTTACAGAAACCTATGGATGTACAGGGTGGGATTTCCCTTTTGAGGGGCATAAAGCTTTGGGTGATTGGCAGGTGGCGTTGGGAATTAACTTACGATGCCAGCATTTATCCTGGTATACGATGGAAGGGGAAGCCAAACGAGATTATCCGGCAGGGATATTTTATCAATCTCCTTGGTGGAAACACTATACTAAAGTGGAAGACTATTTCGCTCGGATTCATGTGGTGATGACCCAAGGGGAAGAAGTTCGGGATATTTTGTACATTCATCCTGTTGAATCGATTTGGCTCCATATTAAACGAAATTGGCACAACCAGGACGCAGTAACTCAGTTGGATCAACGCTTTGTCATGCTGCGGGATCAACTGTTAACCAATCACCTGGATTTTGATTATGGAGAAGAAGAAGTGCTCTCCCGCCATGCTCGAATTATCCAAGATAATGGGATCCCCACAATCCAAGTGGGACGCGCCCGGTATAAAGCAGTGGTTGTACCGGAACAACATACCATTCGTCAAACCACCCTCGATATGCTCCAAAAATTCAAACAAGCAGGCGGCACAGTGGTATTTGTAGGTGCTGTAGCATCTTATGTGGATGGTGTCCCTTCGGCTGCTGCTATGAGTGTAGCCAAGCAATGTACACAGGTAGCACTGAAAGATGATACACTCATCTCAGCCCTACAACCGACTTCTCGTCGTGTATCCATTACAGATCCGACGAATAAAGAAATCCCCGCTTGTTTATACCTGCTTCGAGAAGATGACCATGCGTATTACCTTTTTATTTGCAATACGAGTCACGCCGAGTCCATTTTTCAAGAAGGTTCTATCAAAGAACCCCGAGTACGAGAGCGCACTGCCGAATTTCCCGAAGCCCAGATAACCCTATTTGATCAGATAGACGGAGCGGTACATGAACTTAATCCCGATACCGGTGAAGTATTCCTGGTAGATACGCAAACACAGGGAAAAGGAGTCACGTTTAAAACCTCGTTCCCCCGATTGGGAAGCCGGTTGTTTGTAATTATGAAACAGAAATCCGACACTACGAAAGAACGTTTTTCACATACCCCCAACCTTGTGCTATCAAAAAGCGAACCATTATCCAAAATAACATGGGACATTCGACTTGATGAACCGAATGTTTTGGTACTGGATCAGCCTGAGTATTCCATGGATGGAGGGGTGTTACAAAGCGAACGGGATATTCTACAAGTTGACCACCGAATACGAGAGCAGTTGGGTGTTCGTCAACGAGGAGGTGCTATGGTTCAGCCCTGGGCTCGTCCACCCAAAAAGGATGTTAAAACCCTTCCTATTCTACTCCGGTATAAATTTGATGTGGAATCGCTTCCCTCTAATCCGGTAATGCTGGGTGTTGAACAGCCTTCTACATTTGATTTCTATTTGAATGGGTATGCCATCTCTACGGATTCCGAAATGGGTTGGTGGTGTGATCGCTCCCTACGAACCATTCCCTTTAATCCCAATTTCCTAAAACAAGGGACTAATGTGCTGGATCTTCATTGCGATTATCACGAAGATCACCCAGGATTGGAGTTGATCTATTTGCTTGGTGATTTTGGAACGCGTATTCACAATACATCTCCGATTATGACGGCTCCAGTACGACAAATACAAATAGGGGATTGGGTTAATCAGGGACTTACCTTTTATGGAGGGAATGTAAGTTATCTCCACACCCTAACGGGTATTCCTGCTGATGCCGGGCGGATATTCCTTCGTGTACCTGAATTTCGAGGAATCGGAATATCCGTATATGTAGATCATCATCATGCGGGTTGTATTGCATGGGAACCTCAAGAAGTGGAACTGACCGACCTCATCCAACGAGATGGGTGTGAGTTACGGATTGAATTGATTGGACATCGACGCAATTCCCACGGTCCCTTGCATTTATCGAACCCATGGCCCACCTGGACAGGACCCCATCAATTTCAATATGAAGAAGGAAAGTGGAATCAGGGATATACACTTGTTCCGATAGGACTCATGAAACCCCCTGAAATTTTGTTCTATAAATAGTCCCATGGAACACTTATACAACCGATTTTGATTCAACAGGGGGATATGGCAGATCTGCCTACGATCCCCCTTAAACAAGTATCTTTATTTTAGTGAGTTATTCATGATCCCATTACTTGCATTTTTCTTTGTGGCTTTAGGTTTTTCCTTTTTCTGTTCACTTCTTGAGGCAATCATTTTATCCACCCCCATGACCTTCATTAATGTGCTCAAACGGCAAGGAAATAAAGTAGGTGTGCTATTAGAGAAGCAGAAAACTCACATAGATCGTCCTTTGGGAGCTATTCTTACTTTAAATACAGTCGCTCACACGGTTGGAGCAGCGGGGGTGGGTGCTGCCGCTACCAATCTTTGGGGAGACGCTGCCTTAGGTATTGTATCTGCCGTTCTTACCTTTTTGATTTTGGTTTTATCCGAAATTATTCCAAAAACCATTGGTGCCTCTCAGTATAAACGGTTCAGTACGTTTGCGGCTTATTCCATTCAGGGCTTGGTTTGGTTTACGTTTCCGGTTGTGAAGCTGCTTGAACTGATTTCCACGTTATTCCGTTCCCGTTCTCATGCCCAACGCATATCCCGAGATGAAATAGCGGCAGCCGCAGCCTTGGGGAAACGAGAAGGGGTGCTAAAAACTCGTGAATTGAAAATCATCACCAATTTGATGGAGCTGGAAAAGATCGCCGTTCGTCATATTATGACTCCTCGTCCCGTTGTATATGCGTTGGAAGCAAATCTCACCATAGCGGAAGTCATCGAAAAACGTCGAATACCTCGTTTTTCACGTATTCCGATTTACTCCGATTCCATTGATCGCATCGATGGCTTGGTATTGCGATTTGAAGTGTTGGAAGCATATTCCAATCAACATTATACAAAAACCTTACACGAACTCATGCATCCCATCCATGCGATACCGGGAAGCGTATCTATAACCCATGCACTGGAACGGTTTTTACAAGATCGCGTTCATTTTTTTGTGGTGTTGGATGAATATGGTGGAACGGCGGGGATTGTAACAATGGAAGACGCATTTGAAACTCTTGTCGGATCCGAAATTGTAGACGAAACGGATCCGGTTACCGATATGCAAGCGCTCGCTATCCGGTTAGCAAAGCGGCGACAAAATCGTCGACAGTATGATCTTCACGCTACCAATGATCCCGAACCCTAAGCGGTATATGCAACTCAAGACAAACGGCTTCCAAAACATGAATACTTTGTTTTTTGTTCCTTGCATCCCTCTTCTTTCTTTTCATAACCGTGCTCGTATTTGTATAGTGTAACGAAACGGGATTGGGTTTTCTATCAAAAAAAAATGCTTACGACTTCCTTTCAGAAATGCTGGTATAACTATTGCTTTACTTATGTTCAACCCAATCATCTGAACCGATGATTGGAAATGCCCATAATCGTTTTTAATGGAGGACACCATGAAAGGGGTTCTATTGCAGTATTTTTTTGATTATGTAGAATACCAGCAGGGAAAGTCCGGTTTACGAACATTTATGCGCCGACTCGATTGGTATCCACCCCGAATTCTAACATCCCATGATTACGACGATCATCGATTTACCGAACTAATCCAAATCTATACGGATATGTTTCAACACGATGGGGAATTCGTGTTGGAGGGATTTGGATACTATGCCTTGCAAGAACGACTGAAACCGATGTATCCCCATTATTTTAAGCAGGCTCCCAATGCAAAACGTTTTTTAAAGAAGCTCGATCAAATTCATCGGGAAGTGATGCAGCAAATTCCGGGTGCAAAACCCCCACGATTTCAATTTATCGATGATAGCTCGGATGGTATAAAAATGATTTATCGCAGTCCTCGAACGATGCTTCCTTTCTTACTAGGTGCTCTAAAAGGGGTTGGAGCAGTTTATAATCAAACGATACAAACGGAGCGTATCACACAACCGACAGATGGGAACGATGGCTATCACATTTATTGTACGTTTCACAATAAATGAATTATACTCATAGATATACAACCGAACGGTGTTTTTAGGGTGGTATCATACTCGTTTTTCCACGTCGCAGGTGTTGTGGTAATTACATAACTTAGAAATTGGCTGACCCTATTAGGGAAGTAACCCGATCAAAATATCGGTTTAAGATTATCAAGGTTGGATACAAGCAGATCGAAACCAAGCAAAGAAGGATTAAGCATGGATCATCTTTTTTCCTTACATAAAAATGATTATGTGCGGCGTAAGAATTTACCCAATGTAGATTGCATTCTATGTGCAATCCTGGATAATCATCCCGAAGTAGCATCGCTTTTAATACGGAAAACCAAGCATACTGCTTTATCGGTTAATTTATACCCCTACAATTCAGGTCACCTCCTGCTTTTCCCCCTGCGTCATCTCCACGATCTACGTGACCTAACCAAAGCAGAACAGTCTGATATGCATGCCCTCCTACACAACACGCTGGATGTTTTGGATTCCCTCTATCAACCTCATGGATATAATATTGGGTGGAATGTAGGGAATTTTTCTGGAGCGTCGATTGGGCATATTCATCAACATGTAATCCCACGCTATCAAAACGAAGTAGGTTTTATTGATATTATTGGAGGGGCACGAATCCAAGTGGAGGATCCGCAACAAACTCTACAACGATTGCGAGAAGCATTTTCGCGATACGATTCCTAACCAATCCGCACCCTATACACAGCGCACTCCATCGGGAATCTACTTTATTGGTTCTTTTGCTTGAACATTCTGGAGTTGTTTCATTCGCTTTCCCAATTGTATGAGTTCATCTGCCACATCATATTCGTTAGGTAGCAGCGTAGGTGGGACAAAGTCACTTCCCAGCTCGCGTTTAACCTGGTAGCGAGCGCAGCTCAGATGGTTGTTGGAACACACCAGATGGGTATACATATTGGTGAGGCTTGCATTAAGAGGTTTTTTTCCATGATGTGCCTGTTGATAGAATGCGCATGTCTGTGCAAATTTGCATTTCGTTGCCATGCCAGAATCCTCCCAGATAGCTAATAAGCAGCGATCCGTTCCGTCGCTGTGCTTATCAACCTGCTATTAATAAAACTGATGCTGTCGAAGTGGAGTGGTGACAAACAAATTCTTCTGCATGAGCTGGCTGGCTTCGACATTCCGGCGTAATTGTATGGTATGCAGAATTTTAGCGCGTAAATTCCCATTAGGGAACAGCTGTTTGGGTACTGCGGTTACCGATGTCATGGTTGCGAGCTGATACCGTGCACAATGTTTGGGATCGCCATGGCAGTATGTCTCCCTGTATGTATCGCTTAACCCAAATCGGTCGCTTAATTCCCCTTTGTAAAATGAACAGTGGGAAGCAAAAGAACATGTCGCCATAAAACCTCCTCGATGTTGTCTCACCCACAAGTGTGGATGGGAGGTTGGAGCTTGCTTTTTTTGACAAGTTGAATTCTCATAAAACAAGTCCCAACCTGTATGTTTGCGGCTAACAAACGGTTGTACCAAGCATGGGACATATCGCAAAATCAATGCCAACTCGTCGAATAAACTAAAAATTCGCAGGTACCGGCGAACCCGATCTGTTCTGTCCATCAGACATCCAAATTACACAGAAATAGTGCCAGTGCTATCCACGTAAAAAAAATAGTTCAAAGCACGTACGAATATACCCCCATACGATTTCAATATTCGATTCATCCAAAGTACCCAGTGGTGTTTCTCACGATTGACGAACTATTGTTATAAAATTCTCGGATTTGACATTTTTTATAGAGGAACCAAAGAAGGGATGGTTTGTAATACGAGCCCAACATACCTATGTCACTAAAACCCATCCTGCACAGATATACCGGACCGTATTTGGTTTAGGAATATGCTCACGGTTTGCTATACCACGAGCATAGTATTAGGATACCAATCCACGGGGTGTGGCTAGTAGCGGGTTTGAATGGCGGTTCTAC
>CAYPZJ010000024.1:0-22698 GCA_964414635.1 uncultured Spirochaetia bacterium | reverse complement strand
TGTCACCTTAATTATCCTGAAAGTAGTCCAATCAATAGGGGGTCAGTACAAAAATCTATCTATAATTTAAGCAGTTTGCATTGGTATTAATCATATTACAAATATACCCACTTGAAAATGGTTTGATATTTTTTTGTGTGTCTTTGGCGCGAAGCACCACAGACACCCATGCAAAATGGAAGCGTTCAAGTATATACATAAAATCATACAACCGGGGTAGGATGGGACCCTAAAATAGAGTCCCATTTATTATTACTATGATGTTATTTTTTCATGGTTCGCCATGACACTAAGGGCAGGTGGGTATGCGTCCTGGACACGACCGGAGATCGACGATCGGTAAATTATCTCCCATTTCTCCAATGTCATCCCCACGTTGAGTCGTATCTTCGTAACCTAATTCACCCCAACCATTACGTCCCCAACACTTTACGGTACGATTATCTAAAATAGCACAATGTCCACGAGCATATCCCGTACTACTATCTCCGTTGTTACTAACAATTTCGGTAATTGTTCGTCCAGTACCTAGGTTTACATCGGTTAACCCTGCCATCTCACCTGCGTTATCACCCAAATTGTTACTATGTTCGTAACCCAATTCACCCCGTGAATTACCACCCCAGCACCTCAGCGCACCAGTAGATAACAAGGCGCATGTGTCATATTCTCCGCAAGTTACCTTTGTGACCGCTGTTCCTCCAAAGCTAAGTGCAGTGACATCTTCAATACGATTTGGTGGGGATCCTGTATTTGCCATATTCGCTGTTGAATCAAGACCTAACTGTCCTACATTGTTCCGTCCCCAGCATTTTACCGTATCATCCATAAGTACAGCACAAGAATGCCACATTCCAACAGAAATTTGTTTTGCACCTTGTCCCAGATTAATGGATGCTGCTGGTGGGCTGGTATATTGAGTCGTATTATTCTGACCCAATTGCCCATAATCATTGCGTCCCCAACATTTTACTTCATCGTTGTCAAGGATTACACAAGTGTGATACGGTCCTACCGCAACCTGTTTGGTTGTACGACCAATTCCTACATTCACAGTCGTTAGCAGAAAACCCATTTCTGCTACCTGATCCCCGCGGTGGTTCGTATCACCATATCCGAGCTGCCCACTATCATTACGTCCCCAACACTTCAAACTACTATCAGAAAGGATTACACAATTGGTATGACCACCAGAAGCCAAGGCAATTACCGTTCCATCTACATCTACAAAATTTAGATCATCGCCCATTTCCAAAATGGCATCTCCATGATTATCCGTATCTCCATCACCCAGAGCACCGTATGATCCTTGTCCCCAGCATTTTACACTTCCATCACTAAACAGCAAGCAAGCATGACGTGTACCCGTGGTAATATTGACAGGGGTTAGACCCGTACCATAGTCTATATTTGGAAGATTTAATCCCATTTCTCCAGGATTGTCACCCATCTGAATGGTATGCTCTAACCCTAATTGTCCTTGACCATTGTATCCCCAACATTTCACCACTTCCTCATCCATCAAAGCGCAAGAAAAATGAGACCCGCGTGAAATCTTCATACACGGACCCAAGACATCAAAACTAACGCTCGTACTCCAGTTACTGGTACAATTATATGTTTCCATCGCACGGATACGCCATTCCCATGTGCCAGTTGTAAGAGGTGTAAATGCTGTATCATCGCAACTCTGGAACCATCCATTTCCATTAATGATCCCCGTTTGGATCAATTGTGAGGTAACAAAACCATCGCTGGAAATCTGGATTTCATAGTTATCTGTACCCACAGTATTCCAAGTAAAATCTGGTGTATTACCTGTATCATCACCAGAAGCTGGTGCTATAATAGTAGGTACAGGTGGTGCGACACACGCACCGGGTAAGGTTAATACTCGATCCGTATTCGGACAAGTTGATTCCGGAGTATAATCTGGACATGTTTGGAAATTACGAACGATAGGTAGATCATCTCCCATTGTATTCACGGTGTGTCCTCGTTGCGTCGTATCGTCGTATCCTAAACGACCTTGTCCACCATACCCCCAACATTTTACAGTCTTATTATCCAATACAGCACAGGTATATGATGAGCCAGCGGTTATTTGCTGAGCAGTACGTCCGGTACCAAGATTAATAGCAGGTAAGGCTCCACCCATTTCACCCGGATCATCACCAAGACGTGTGTTATGCTCATATCCTAGTTGACCATTTCCATTCGAACCCCAACACTTTGCACTGCCACTAGCCAATACAACACAGGTATGTTGATAACCTGCAGAGATATCAATCGCTTTTTCACCCGTATCCAAATCTACAAACGGTAGGGAATTCCCCATTTCACCCGCTTCATTTCCAAGCGCATCAACATGACCATATCCCAATTGTCCATAACCATTGTATCCCCAACATTTCACATCACCATCTTCAACAATAGCACATGTCCAATTCTGTCCACAAGAAATTGCAACCGCTCGAAGTGGATTACCTCCGTCCGTACCTAAATCAACTACGGGCAGGCTGTCCCCCATATCACCTAAGGTATTTCCTCGACTGGTAGTATCACCATATCCTAATTGTCCATAATTGTTATAGCCCCAGCATTTTACTGAATAGTCATCAAGAATAGCACAGGTGTGGCTATTATAGGAAGAGATAGCGAGTACTGTCCTACCCGAACCTAAGTTTACATACGGAAGGACATCACCCATTTCAGCAGGATCATCACCTCGCCGAACGGTATCTTCAACTCCCAGCTCGCCATTCCCATTATTACCCCAACATTTCACTTTATGATTGTCTAAGAGGGCGCAACTATGATATACACCTACAGTGATGTCAATTGCGGTACGATTGGTACCGAGATTGACATAAGGCAGGTTATCACCCATATCACCAGCGTTGTTACCCGTTTGTATATTATCTTCGTATCCTAACTGACCATAATTATTCCGTCCCCAACATTTCACTTGTCCATTGTCTAATACCGCACAATTATGATACATACCTCGATCAATTTTCACTGGATACCGTCCAGAACCAAGATCTACAACGGGGAGGTTTTCCATCATTTCTCCTATATTATCTCCCCAATCGGTAGATGTTGCAAATTCGTATCCCAATTGTCCATACCCGTTGTTACCCCAAGATCGCAGTTGTTGATCAACTAACGCATACGTTGTTCCATCCCCACCTGCATATACTTCACTACAAATACCCACATCAATCGTTTGGGTGGTACTCCATGCTCCAGTACAATCTCCCTGATCCATTCCACGTACACGCCAGCTCCATGTTCCAGCTGACAAAGGCATGGAATAATTATATTTTTCCTCCAACTCGGTACACTTAGACCAATTATTAAAGGTTTCAACCACTTTAGATTGGAAGGTAGCGAATCCATCACTCGATATCTGGATTTCATACATCGGAGTACCTACATCACTCCAAGAGAAATCTGGAGCCATCGAAGTATATGCTCCTGTTAATGGTGCACTCGGAGTAGGTGCTGCCGCAGGAGAACAGGCTGGTAATGGAACTAAGATATTTTCAAGATCGGGGCACGCTGCAAGGGGTGCACCGCTGGCGCACCAACGAAGATCGCGTATATATGCTAACGCATCACCTAATTCCGCTGTGGTATCCCGGTTTTCTGTATCTTCATACCCCAGATTTCCATTTCCATTATATCCCCAACACTTCACGGCTTTATTCTCAAGTACGGCACATGTAAAATCATTACCTGCAGATACTTTTACTGCTGTTTCATTGGTTCCAATTAGAGCAGGATCTATATTGACGCTACTTTCACCAATTTGATCCCCTATAGCATCGATACTCACATCGATTCCTAATTGACCATAATCGTTGCGTCCCCAACACTTAATATCATTGTTTTGGGTAATCACACACACATGATCCGAGCCTGCAGAAATACCAATCGCCGATCCATAGAAATCGGAAATATCCAGATTATCTCCCATTTCTCCAGGATCATCTCCGCGTTGGATTGTATCTTGCAATCCCAACTGCCCATAGCCATTATAGCCCCAACATTTCACCTTATATGTATCGAGAATAGCACAGGTGAAATCTTGCCCGGTGGTAATCGCATATGCGGTACGATTGGTTCCCAAATCCACATACGGCAAATTATCACCCATTTCGTTTAGATTATCACCACGATGATTTGTATCTCCCAATCCCAACTGTCCATTGTTATTCCGTCCCCAACATTTCACCTGGTTATTATCCAATATCACACAGGTATGGTTTGCATACGAAGCAATCATTTGAGCGGTTCGACCCGTTCCCAAATCCACATACGGTAGGTTATCACCCATTTCATTGGCATTATTACCTCGTCGGGTAGCAGAACCAGATTCTTCGTAACCTAATACACCATAGGAATCATTATAACCCCAACATTTAACACCGCCATTATCTAGTATGGCACACGTGTGATTGTATCCACTTGTGACCTGAATAGCTGTTCGCCCGGTTCCCAAATCCACAAAGGGCAATCCGGTTCCCATTTCTCCACCATTATCACCCCGTTGGACAGTATCATTATAACCTAATTGTCCATACCCATTATATCCCCAACATTTCACTTGTCCATCTTCAAACCGGGCACAAGCATGGTTATTCCCACTTGTAACATCTGCAACCCTGGAACTATGACCCAAATCAACATAGGGGGCACCCACTTTCATTTCATTAAGTTCGTCTCCCATTTGCCAATTGTTTTCAATTCCAAGCTGTCCATACCCATTATATCCCCAAGCAAAAACCACTCCGTCAACAATAGCATAGGTTGAACGGTTGGAACTTGCTTCTACTGTCGCACAAATACCCACATCAAAACTAACTGGAGCACTCCAGTCACCCTGGCAGGTGTAATCTTTTACTGCACGGATTTTCCATTCCCACGTTCCTTCAGTAAGCGTATCAAAGGTTATATCATCACACGTTTGCATCCATCCCAATCCGTTTGCTGTTCCGCTTAATGTAGATGATGAGGTTGTAAAACCATCACTGGAAATAAGAATCTCATATTGCTCGACATCTGCTACAGTGCTCCATGTAAAGGTTGGAGTCATACTTTCTACAACCGAACCATCCGGAGTTAGTGGAGTGGGAATAGCTGGTGGTGTACATGTTCCTGGAGGTATTGGAATATTATTCAATGTTCCAGGACAAGTTGTTTCTGGTGTATATTCTGGACAGGTACTGAAATTACGGATAATAGGCAAGCTATCTCCCATGGCTCCCGTAGTAGCATTATTTCCTCTATTTTGAGAATCCTCATATCCCAATCTGCCATTTCCACCATATCCCCAACATTTAACGGTTTGGTTATCTAATACAGCACAGCTGTAATCTTCCCCAACAGATATACTTGCTGCGGTACGACCTGTACCCAAACTGACGGTTGGTAAATTATTATCCATTTCATTAATATCATCCCCACGAGCCGCAGTATCTTCATATCCCAATTGTCCCTGGTTATTGTATCCAAAACACTTCACTGTTCCATCATCCAGAATAGCACAATTGTGATTATGACCGGAAGATATCGCTACTGCCGTACGTCCAGTTCCCATTTCTGAATAAACAAGTGAATCACCCATTTCTCCAGGACCATCTCCACGATCGGTAGTGTTGGTATGACCCAACTGACCATAGTAATTTCTTCCCCAACATTTAATTAAACCCAATTCCGTGATCGCACAAGTATGGGAAGCTCCACAGGATACACTAATTACACGTTGTGGGGTTAAATCGGGACCGGCATCATCAATGGTACCAACATCTATTGCGGCAAGATTATTACCCATTTCAAGTGGATTATCTCCCACATTGTCTGTATTCCCATATCCTAACTGACCGTAATAATTGTAACCCCAACATTTCAGGGTATAATCATCTAATACGGCACAAGTATGGTCCATATAAGATGACATTGCCAAAGCCAACCGGCCAGTTCCAAGATTTGTATATTGAAGTGCATCCCCCATCTCATCAGGCTCATTGCCTTGATGTTGCGTATTTTCGTGACCTAGCTCGCCATGACCATTATAGCCCCAGCATTTTACCTTGTTGTTATCCAAAATAACACAGGTATGATAAGTACCCACAACAATTTCTTTAGCAGTACGATTTGTTCCCAGTTCTACTGTTGGAAGGGCATCTCCCATCGTACCTGCAGTATGACCTCGTTGTGTTGTATCACCATAGCCCAGCTGACCATAATTGTTGCGTCCCCAACATTTCACATCCCCCGTTTCCAAAATAGCACAACTGTGATACCGTCCCCGGGCAACTTTCACCGCATAATGTCCGGTACCCAGATCTACCTCGGGTAAATTGAATATCATTTCATCTAATCCATCACCCCAGCTATTTGTATGTTCATACCCCAATTGTCCATATTGGTTATAACCCCAAGACCGGAGTTTCTGATCTACAATAGCATAAGTAGCACCATCCGCTCCTGCTGCGACTTGTGTGCATATTTTTACGGTAATATCCTGTGGAGTACTCCATCCGCTGTTACAATCGGCAGCTCCAACTGCTCGAACGCGCCATGACCAACTTCCATCTGATAATGGCATAGAATAAGCATAAAGTGGATCCTTATCCTGGCATTTTTCCCATGAATTCGTATCCACAATCTTAGAAATAAAGGAGGTAAACCCATCATTCGATACTTGAATCTCATATAATGGGGAGCCTTCATTACTCCAACTAAATAAGGGAGCCATATTGACAGTAGCGCCCGTTAATGGTGCAACCGCTGTTGGTACAGGTGGTGGAACACAAGGTGGTAAGCCGACCAATATAGTATTCATATCGGGGCAGGTAGCCAATGGTGCACTACTTGTACAATCCCTGAATTCTCGTACATAAGGTAGATTATCACCCAATTCGGCTGGGGTATCTAATTGTGTGTTGATTTCATACCCTAGCTGTCCATTTCCATTCGCACCCCAACATTTTATTTTTTGATTCTCTAGCACAACACAGGTATGATCACTTCCTGCTGACACATCAATAGCCACTTCACCAGTTCCCAATAGTGCTGACTGCAAGGATGCTCCCATTTCGCCTGGACCATCGCCAATTGGAGAAACCGTATCTCCCCGTCCGCTTTCACCATTATTGTTTTGTCCCCAACATTTCACTTGCCCAAAGTCAAGTACAGCACATGTGTGTTGATTTCCAGCTGAAAGAGCAATCGCCCCTGAACTACTTAAATCTATAGCAGCCAGACTATCTCCCATTTCGCCTGGATCATCTCCGCGAGCTTGGGTATCACCTTGACCTAATTGACCTTGGCTGTTATATCCCCAGCATTTAACTTCATAGGTATCCAGAATCGCACAGGAGTATTCGGCACCAAGATCAATAGCAATCGCGGTGCGATTTGTTCCTAAATCAACCGTATCGAGAAAATCACCCATTTCGTTGATTTCATTTCCAAGACGATCGACATGACCTTGCCCTAATTGACCGTAGTAATTACGTCCCCAGCATTTTACTGTAAAATCATCCAGAATCGCACAGGTATGGTGGTCCCCCGCTGAAATCATCTGAGCGGTTCTTCCTGTACCAAGATCTACATACGGTAATGCCGCACCCATTTCGCCTGGTTCATCGCCACGCTGAACTGTATCACCGTATCCAAGTTGTCCATAATAATTACGCCCCCAACATTTCACAAATCCATTATCCAGGATTGCACAACTATGATGTAATCCCACGGTAACTTGTGAAGCAGTCCTACCTGATCCAAGATCTACAATTGGCAACGCAGCACCCATATACCCAGGTGTTGATCCCCGCTGTGTCGTATCACCATACCCAAGTTGTCCATACCCATTGTAGCCCCAACACTTCACTTGTCCAGAATCCACAATAGCACAAGTATGGCTAGTTCCATCTGCTACCTGTACTGCATTCAAACCTGGTCCCAAATCAATAACAGGAGCACCATATTTCATTTCATCCAATTGATCTCCCATACTTTGGGTGTTTCCCTGGCCCAATTCTCCGTTGTTGCTACGTCCCCAACCAAATAACTTGCCATCCACAATTGCCCACGTAGTCGCATCTCTTCCTGTTGCAACCTGAGTACACTGTTTCACCGTAAATGTTTGTACATCACTCCAGACACCATCGCATTCATACCCATTGCTGGCAATAACACGCCAGGAATATGTCTTCCCATCTACCAGAGCATGAGACAACCGATAATTCTCTGAACACATTTCCCATTGGGGATCTCCAACGTAACGAACTTGATCCAGGGTGGAAAATCCATCTGAAGAAAGCTGAATAGCATACGTAACTGCACCAACATCACTCCAGGTTAGAGTGGGACCGGCACTTGTTATCGCCCCATCTGCTGGTTCATTTATAGTAACTGCGGGTGGGGAGGTACATGCTGGTGGAGCTGGTAGCAATTCCCTGTTTGGTGGGCAAATGGCCATCGGTGAATATTCGGGACATCGTTTAACATCCGTGTAGGGTAAATAATCCCCGGTTTCATCCATATTAACACCATAGGTTAAGGTATCTTCATGACCCGTTCTTCCATTACCTGCATAACCCCAACATTTAATCAATTTTCCATTCGTAACAGCGCAGGAATAATTGTTACCTACCGATACCATTCGTGAAGTTATTCCCGAACCTAATTCTGTGTAGGGCAGTGCATCCCCCATTTCTCCAGGATCATCACCCCGATATTGGTTATGACCCTGGCCTAATTGACCATAATTGTTACGCCCCCAACATTTTATTCTATCATTATCAAGAACAGCACATACATGATAGTATCCCGCGTCAATATACTTCGCTGTTCTTCCAGTTCCCAGATTAACAGTGGGGAGATTGATGCCCATTTCACCGGATTCATCCCCACGTTGAACTTCATCTTCATATCCTAATTGCCCATCTAAATTGTACCCCCAACATTTTACCGAAAGGTCATCAAGAATAGCACATGATTGGTCATATCCAGTAGTAACAAACCGAGCACGTTTTCCAAGTCCCAAATTAACAGGTGGCAAGAAATTACTCATTTCAAACAAATTATCACCAATATTGTCTGTGTGTTCTTGCCCTAACTCTCCATTATTGTTTCGTCCCCAACACTTAATGGTATGATCATCGAGAATCGAACACGTATGTTCATGATAGGCAGAAACTTGAAGTGCCGTATGACCACCACCTAAATCTACATAAGGCAAGTTATCCCCCATTTCACCCACATGATCACCTCGTTGGATGTTATCACCATATCCTAATTGTCCGTAATTGTTTCTCCCCCAACATTTTATCTTTCCGTTATCTAACAGAGCACAAGTATGGTATTGTGCGCACTGCACATCAACCGCATATCGTGCTGTTCCTAGATCGACTGCTGGTAAGGCATCCCCCATTTCTCCAGGAACATCACCACGATTATTATTATCCTCATATCCTAGCTGACCATACCCATTATAACCCCAACATTTTAATGAATTGTCACTTAAGATAGCACATGCATGTCGATAACCACGATCTACACGTATTGGATATACACCAGTCCCTAAATCAACCGTGGCAAGGTTGGAACCCATTTCATTCAGTTCATCTCCAAGATCATCGTTGTTTCCTTGACCTAACAATCCATACCCATTATAACCCCAACACTTAAGCACTTGATCAGTAATCGCACATCCACCATTATATCCTGCTGACATATTCATACAACCTTGTACACTAAATGTACCTACTGTACTCCAATCTGAGTGACAGAATACATCTTCTTCTGCTCGAACACGCCATTGCCAGGATCCTTCTGGTAGCGGATTGGAAAGATAAATATCATCCGCACACATCTCCCAATTAGTAGATGAGTTTACAATACGGGTGTCATAAACGGTTACAAAATTATCTTGAGAGAATTCCACACGATAGAGTGTCGAACCACCATCCGTCCATGAGAATTCGGGTGTTTGATTTTTAACAATACCACCTACTGGTGCCACCAATGAAGGTATTGTCAATGGAGGACAAGCCGGTGGTGGGGGTAGGGTAGTATCAAGGCTCGGACAAGGTGCCGGTGTCGATTGAACCGGATTAGTACGCAAGTCAACATGGGGTAGAAAATTACCCATTTCGTTGGGATCATCACCCCAGCGCTCGAAATCTCTTCCATAGGAATCCCGATGTTCTCTCGGATATCCTAATCCCAATTCTCCATAATAATTATAACCCCAACATTTAATCGCATACTGATCATCCACCACACAAGTATGATCTGCACCCGATGAAATTTGTTGGATGGTTCTACCTGTTCCCACATCGATAAATCCTAATGCATTACCCATCTCTCCTACATTATCACCACGTTGTAGGTTATCTTCATACCCAAGTTGACCATAACCGTTATAACCCCAACACTTTGTTTTTCCATCATCAAACATGACACATGTATGACGATCATAAGCTGATATACTGATTGGAGTTCCAGCAAGACTACCAAAATCTGTTGGTATCAGAAAATCACCCATTTCATTAACATCATTTCCAATGGGTGTATCATGTTCCAGACCTAATTGTCCATTATCATTGAGTCCCCAACACTTGACTTGATTATTATCTAAAATCGCACAGGTATGTTTTGCGCCTGCAGCCACTGCTACAGCACGACGTCCCGTACCTAAATTAATAGGTAAGAGGTTATCTCCCATTTCACCCGCCTGGTCACCTAAATTATACGTATTTTCTTTTCCTAATTGACCATAATCATTAAATCCCCAGCACTTCAATGTATAATCATCCAAAATCGCACAGGCGTGTTCTCTACCTACTTCAATTGTTTGTGCTGTACGATCTTCTCCTAGGCTTACATAAGGCAGTGCATCGCCCATTTCACCTGCTTCATTACCTAAAGCATTGGTATGCCCCTGACCCAGCTGTCCACGGTTATTTCGCCCCCAACATTTGACAAGATCATTGTCAAGGATGGCGCATGTAAAATAATCCCCGCATTTAACTTCTTTTGCTGTTCGACCTGCTCCAAGATTAACGGTTGGCAGCGCATCACCCATTTCACCAAGATCATCCCCCAATTGATCGTTATTATCATACCCCAGCTGTCCATTACCATTTCTTCCCCAGCATTTTAGAGAATTATCATCCAAAATCGCACAAGTATGATCAAGTCCTACAGATACTTCCAATGGATAACGTCCCGTTCCAAGATTTACAATGGGAAGATCCACACCCATATCATAGCGTTGACCACGGTTATCTGTATCTTCTAATCCTAATTGTCCCTGTGCATTGTATCCCCAACAACGAAGCTGATTATCTGAAATCGCACAGGTATGATTATATCCGGCATCAACATACGTACATACACGGGTGTCGAATGATAATGGAGCACTCCAGCCAGAGAAGCATCCCAGGTTGTTTTCTGAGCGTACACGCCATTGCCAACTTCCTTCTGGAAGTGTTTTAGACCAGATCATTTCATCGTTGAATTTTTCCCATGTGGTTGTTCCAACCAACCAGCGCTCATCAAATATCGTCGCAAAACCATCCCGACTAATCTGAATATGATACTCAGATGCCCCCGTATCTGACCATGTGAATGTATCGGCAAGTGTTTCAGTAGTACCATTGGGTGTAAAAGCAGTCGGTACTGCCGGTGTGACACATGCAGGAGACGGTGGTACCAATTCAACCAACGGATCGGAACACGTTGGCTGTGGAGGATAGGTGGGATGAGATTTTAAATCCACATGCTCCAAATTGTACCCCATTTCTCCATCTTGATCACCAATATTAGGGTTTTTATAATGACCTATTTCTAAGCCAAGAAAACCATCGTCACTATTATATCCCCAACAGCGTACGGTTTGATCCGATAAGGAAGCACAACCAAAATGGGTACCCAGATCTACCTGTTCCACCATAATACCCAAGCCAAAATCCACAGTAGGCAAACTAGCACCCATTTCCCCAAGGTTATCCCCACGCCAATTTGTATCTTCGTATCCCAGTTGTCCATAACCATTATAACCCCAACAGCGTATAGAACCAGTAGTCGTATGGATACACGTATGGTTATTCCCTGCTTCAATATCAACAATATTGGTGGTACCCGGATTGGTAACAACCAAATTTGTTCCCATTTCCATTTCTTCATCACCGATGGTGAGGGTATTTCCAATGCCTAATTGTCCATAATTATTCCGTCCCCAACAACGAATGGTATAATCATCCAATACGGCACAAGTATGGTTTTCTCCACATGCAATATCTAATGCAGTCCGCCCGGGTCCTAGATCTACACTCACCAAGTTATCACCGATTTCACCCGGATCATCACCCAAGTAGTCTACGGTGCCTTGTCCTAATTGTCCATAATTATTTCGTCCCCAACAACGAACAGAATTGTCATCTAAAATGGCGCACGTATGATAAAAACCTGTTTCTATCTTCTTCGCGTAGCGATCGGTTCCCAAATCAATAAACGGCAAATTATCACCCATATCAACTACACTATCTCCCCATGAGTGATCTGCCCAACTATTCGAATAACGGGCATCGTAGAACGGATATCCCAATTGTCCATCACGATTATGTCCCCAACATTTTACACCACCGTTTTCAAAAAGAGCACACGTATGGTCCCGCATAGCAGAAATATAAACAGGATAGGATACGGTTCCTAAATCAACAGTTGGTAAGGTTGCCATATCACCCGGGTTTCCACCACGATTGGTGGTGTCCTCATAACCCAGTTGTCCCTCGTTATTTCTTCCCCAACATTTCACCGTATAATCATCTAAGAGCACACAGGTATGATAATCTCCAAGGGCGGCTTGTAATGGATATCGTCCCGCTCCAAGATCGATCGCTGGTAAATAATAACCCATGGTGCCATAGTTACGTCCATGATCATCAGTCGTTTCGATGCCGAGTTGTCCGTACCCATTGTCACCCCAACATTTGAAATAACCATCTTCATAAGAACATGCATGATAACCACCGGTAGCCACCCAAGAGTTACATCGTTCAACTGTAAAGCTTCGGGTATTGCTCCATGGACCAAAACAATAAATTCCTATTTGGGCTTTTACTCGCCACTCATAGTTCCCATCGGGTAATCCCCTAAATTCACCACTATACTCTTGACCTGAGTAGAAATAATCGGTGGTCACAATATTTTCGCGTTCAATCGTTGTAAAGCCATCCGACGAAATTTGTATCATATATTCTGTCGCGGTTGCAACGGGATCCCAATCAAAATCAGGTGCCTGATTCAGCACATCGGTATCAGCCGGGCTAACAAGCACTGGTGCCGATGCGGGTGGTGTACATACAGGTGGTTCGGGCAGGATTGGGTCAGGAGGACAAGCTCCTACTGGAGAATAACCAGTACACAAACGAAGATCTACCGGAGGTAAATTATCGCCCATCTCATTTGGTTGATCCCCTCGATACCATCCTGTACTTTCTTCTAAACCCAATTCTCCATTATTGTTAATTCCCCAACATTTTACACTATGATCATCCAGAACAACACAAGTGTGGTAATACCCAGTGCTAATATCAATAGCTGTTCTTCCAGTTCCAAGTTCTACAAGCGGCAAATTATCACCCATTTCACCCGGATTGTCACCTCGTTGGGTAGTATCACCATAGCCTAATTGACCATGCGCATTATATCCCCAACATTTCACATTCCCGTCATTAAGAATTACACACGTATGGATTCTACCACAAGATACCGCACGAGCAGAATATCCCGTTCCTAATTCAACTTTGGGTAATTCATCTCCCATTTCATAAGGATCATCACCACGGTATTCGGTGTCACTTAATCCAAGTTGCCCGTAATTATTATTACCCCAGCATTTTACTGAGTAATCATCCAAAACAACGCAAGCGTGGTTTGTACCGACAGAAAGCGATAATGCGGTACGCCCAGGACCTAAGTCAACTTGTGGTAGCTCATCACCCATTTCATCGACCTGATCCCCAACTCCATTCGAAGATGAATTTGCAAATGGTCTACGTTCTAATCCGAGATGCCGTCCGTAAGGATCATGCCCCCAGCATTTGACACCACCATTGTTTAAGATCGCACAATTATAGTGATTTCCCGCATCAATCGCAACTGCATATAAACCTGATCCTAAATCAACCTGGATTAGTTGAGCAGGTATATCTCCCGCATTTTCACCAATATCCGAAGTGCCATCTTCACGACCTAATGTTCCATAATAGTTATAGCCCCAACATACCGTTGAATTATCACTTCGAATGGCACATGTATGGTTTGGTCCAACAGCCACATCTAGGACATCCAGACCTCCAAGATCTACTGCAGGTAAACTGGCACCCATTTCACCACCGATGTCTCCTCGATGATTGTTATCTTCGAGTCCTAATTGTCCATGGCCATTATTTCCCCAACATTTTAAGCTACCATCATCCAAAATGGCACATTTATGATTTCCCTGCGTTCCTCCTTTCATTTTTACAACAGTGCGACCAGCTCCTAAATCTACTTCCAACAATTGATTACCCATTTCACCAGCATTGTCCCCTAGCTGGTCCGTATTGCCATAACCCAGCTGACCATATCCACCATATCCCCAACATCGGAGCATATCATCAACTACAGCACAAGATGTATCACCACCTGCATAAACTCGGCTGCACATATGTACAGTAAAATCATACGGTTCACTATAACAACCCTGATCCAGATCCATTACGCGCCATTGCCAGTTATCAGCAGGCAAGGGATTAAATAGCGTATCAGAACAAGTATCCCAGGTGGTCGTACCAAAGAAATCCTGCGTTGCCCAAACCGTCGCAAAACCATCGCGCGAAATTTCCACGGTATAAGCGGAACCCCCAGTTGGAGACCATTCAATTGTAGGTGTTTGTGTTACTGTATCACCACTATTAGGCAATACTGCTGCAGGATAGATACAAGCACTGTCTACAACAGTATGATAGTGGGTAAATGCAGTTGAACAAGATCCATCATCAATAGTATATGTCCATTCATATGTACCGGGTGATATTGCTCCTGTATAGGTAGCGGAGTTGCCAGTCCAGGAAATATTGGAGCTATCTCCATTGTAGGCTAGATTGGTAACTACTGTATTGTCTGCAGAAAAGTATATAATTGGATTACCTGTTCCATCAATTAATTCGGGTGTATTTATGAAAACATCGAGTGGTACCGACGCACCATCACCTGTACTCCACACTTGGCGAGACCAATAGCCACCCAACGTCCAAATTTCTGAATTAAATACAACCGATTGATGATAATCAAGTCCACCAAACGGTGCATCATCTGTTGCTTCGCACCAATTTATGCCATCACTGGAGAACCATACATCCCGTTTATTACTATATCCTGCGATTACCCATATCTTGCTATTGTAAACCACACTGGTATGCTGCTGTCGTTCCGCCCATGGTGCTGCAGCAGTCTCCTGGGTCCAATTGATCCCATCGGGAGAACTCCATACATCATTCAGGTTTGAACCATCGTATCCACCAATAACCCAAATTTTATTATCATAAACAACACTTGTATGTCCATATCGGGCAGTGAATACAGAACCAGCAGGTGTTATTTGATTCCAGGTAATGCCATCAGAAGACCACCAAATTTCATTATTACTTACATTGGAACCATCTCGTCCACCAATGACCCACATTTTTCCATCAAATACAACGGATGTATGATCCCACCTACCACTGAATGCAGCGCTCATGGTTGAAGCTGTCCAGGTGATTCCATCATAGGAATAATAAACATCATTTAGAACAATCCCACCGGTTTGCTGTCCACCAATAACCCACATGCGATTATTAAACGATAAGCCTGTCAAACCACGACGGGCAGAAAAAGCAGCCCCTGATGTGGCTTGGGGCCAACTTGTTCCATCAATAGTATAATGTACATCGTTGTGATAGCCGCTATATTCTCCACCTAAGTACCAAATACGATTGTTATGAACAATGGTGGCAAATTCGCGACGGTACTCCATATCCGTATGACGATTCCAATCCTGTTTTGCATAATTCCAAGGATCACCAACAGCCCAAGCACTCCAACATCCCCCACGTCCTGTTCTTACCTGCCAAGTGTAGTTGTCTTTTGGTAATCCTGCCACAGAAACAATGTTGACGCCAGATACATTAAACGTATTATTATATCCACTTGTTTCACCCACTAATTCCAACTCATAGTTGTCAGCGGATTCTAACCAGGAAAATTCAAACCCATAGGGTTCACAATAGTAATCACAAATATTGGTTTGAACCCGATTTAAATTGGTTGGCGATTGAATTGGATAGACTTGGATATCGTGTGTTACGGTACGCGTACACCCATTATTAGTGATGGAATATTCCCAGGTATGCACACCTGAACATACTGCAGAAATATCATACGTTGCTGTATTGCCAACAAGGTTGGCTGCATTCCCATCAAACGTAACACCAGGGGCATCAATATAGGAAGCATCCGAAAAGGTTATTTCTGCGGTTGCAGTACCGGAAATATAATCATCTGCAAATAGATAGGGATCTACTGGTTCTACTCCAGCGTCCTCCGTATACCAAACATCGTTACGATAATACGTGTCATCCTTACCCGAAATAGCCCAGAGTCGACCGGAATAGGTAGCAGCTTTTAAATCGAAACGAGCAGAAAATTCCGCCATAGGTGAAGCAATACACCAATCAATCCCATTGGTTGATGTCCACACTTCGTTATAATAATTTCCACCATATCTTCCTCCCACTAAGAACATACGCCCGTTATAGGTAACCAAATCATGAGATTCCCGTCCAGTCCAATCAGCAGCAGCATTCTCTTCTACCCACGTAACTCCATCAGTGGAAGACCATACATCATTGAGATTACTATACCCACCAGTTACCCACATTTTCCCATCATAGACGGTACTTGCGTGGAAGAATCGGTTTCCAAAGATCCCATCTGCTGCTAAGGTCCAACTCAACCCATCATAAGAATACCATACTTCATCGTTATAAGCAGTTGACCATCCTCTACCACGACCTGCGACCACCCACATGCGGTTATCAAATACATAGCTGGTATGTCCGTACCGAGCAGTCCATTCGGGTGTATCATCTTCTAGTGTCCATGTGATTCCATCAGTAGAACGCCATACTTCTGCAAAACTAGTTGAATTGTCTTCTCCACCCATTAGCCACATAGCATCACGGAAGACAACCACCGTATGATGCTGTCGTTTACTAAACGCTGCGGTTTCAATTGCTTTGGTCCATACAATACCATCCGTAGAGTACCACACATCGTTATAGTAATTGGTTCCATCAAAACCACCAATGATCCACATCTTTCCATCGTACTCAACCAATGCACTTCCAGCTCGGCTTGTAAAGTTAGCCCCCACGGTTGCTTGTGTCCAGGTCTGACGATCCGGTTCCCACCAACCGCCATCGGTCCAATCGCTCGTACAGGTTCCGTCATTTGCGCGTACTTTCCAGAAGTAATTCGCATAATCTAAATTACTTTCAGTATGAGTATTATTTGATGGTACTGTGATTGTATTGCTATACCCGGTATCACTTACCAAACTAATTTCATAGGTATGGGTGTTTTCCGTCCAATTAAACGTCAATTCAAACGGATCACAGTAGGTTTCACAACTAGCTGTGGCAGTATGATTTAAACCAGTTGGTCCTGGTATGGGGTAAACAATCATTGTGTGAGTAAACGTTCGTGGACATGCTGGATCGGAATCGATGGTATAAGTCCAATCGTATTCTCCTCCACATAACGTAGCAGCACTATTATATTCACCCACGTTTCCAGAAATAGTCGCGGGTTGCCCATTCAGCTGTAAGTTGGACACACTACTTGCATCTTTGAAATAGATATACGCTGATGCTGTTCCCTGGTTAATATTCGGAGCACGGAGGAATTGATCTTGGGATGTAGCTACACCATTATCCGTTTTCCAAACCTGCGCTGTATCAGTATTGTTTACATGCCCGCCAATAAGCCATATCTGATTATCGTATATGATTGGTCGCGCAGAATAGCGCGGTGTAAATTCACCCGCGGGATCTACCAAACACCAATCCACACCATTGCTGGAATACCATATATCATTGTAATATGTAGCATCTGTATTCGTATAGCCACCAATAATCCACATCTTTCCATTGTAAACAAACCCTGATGCATGCCCCCGGATTGCCCAAGGAACCCCTGCTGTGGCTTGCGTCCAATTAATCCCATCACTGGAATACCAAACATCATTGGTATCGTATATCCAGTCATTAGTTCCACCACCTAACACCCAAATCTTGTCATCATATACGAAAGAAGAATGTGCGTATCTTGGTAGAAAACCGGCTGTATCACTTGCCAGAAACCAATTCTTTCCGTCTTCGGAATAATAGATATCACTTTGTGGGGAAGCAGAGGTTGTATTTTTTAATCCACCAATAACCCACATCTTTCCATCAAACACAACCGAGGTATGATGGTACCTGTGTGGAAATGGATTATTCTGAACAACTTCTGTCCATGTAACTCCATCCGTGGTGGTCCATACTTCACTGGTTGTATCGCTGGTACTTTGGATAAGCCCACCAAGCATATATATCTTTTCTTTGAATTTCACTACCGTATGGCCTTCTCGGGGTGACCACAATGCAGATGGTGATGCTTGGGTCCAACTAATACCATCGGTGGTATAATACGTGTCATTTTTACGAGTAGAGTTCGCACTTCCTCCAATTAGCCACATTTTGTTGTTGTAGGTAATAGCCGCATGATAATCACGGGGTGTAAACCCGCTTTGGCCGACCAACGTCCATTTTTGATTCAATGGTTCCCAAATATCACCGATCGTCCAATCTGTATCACATGCTCCACCACCTGGATTGGACTTCATTCTCCAGGAATAAACACCACGATTAACAGAGATTGTATCTGTATCCGTTCCTGCAGCATATGTGAATGTACTATTATAACCTGTATCAGAAATCAATTCGAGCGTATAATCATATCCAGCCTGACTATTCCAGCTGAATATTAAATCATACGGTTCACAATTCATTTCACAATTATGTTGTTGAATAACATTTAAACCCGTAGGTGGATCTTCTGGAATAATATTCATAGCATGTCGAATATCTCGGGCACATCCATCTGCGTCAGTTAGTGTGTAGGACCATTCGTATGTACCACCACATAACATAGAGGTATCGTAGCTTCCTGTCGTTCCACTTAATGTTGCAGGATTTCCATCAAACTGAAGATTTGTAAGATTGGTCACATCACTAAAATATATATATGCTGTTCCCTGGGCGATAGGTTGATTAGGCGCTTCAAGTAATACATCCTGAGGATTATAGGGACCTTCATCAGTCCACCAAACTTCTGATTTATAAGCAGAGTTGTCATAACCACCTGTGAGCCATAATCGCCCATCGGTATTTACCAAAGCAGCATGCCAGAATCGTTTTTCATCATCATATGGGGCGGGTTGATCACCAAAAATACTTGGACCTGAAACTGCTTGGCACCATGAGACACCATCTTGGGATGTCCAAATATCAGAAAATACATCAGCTGCGTCAGTACCGTGATGTCCACCGATAACCCAAATTAAACCATTATAAACCACGCTTTCATGACCGGAACGAGGATCAAACCCTGGCGCAGCGGTTTCTAATACCCAATTAACACCATCTGTAGATGACCATACATCATTATAGAAAGTAGTCGCTTGATTAGTAGAATAGCTTCGAGACCAATTATCCTGTCCACCGATGACCCACATTTTATTATCGAAAACCACTGAGGTGTGCAACATCCGTGGATCAAATGGAGCTGCAGAAGTTGCTTCCACCCAAATAACACCATCATAACTCCACCACACATCATTTTTCACAACATTATTCTCTCCATCCCAACCACCGATGACCCATAACTTTCCGTCATATACAACAGTTGAATGCGCACCACGGGGTCCGAACGAAGCAACATCCGTTGATTGAACCCAAGTACCACCATCATTCGACCACCAAACATCACTTCGAGCTTGGTAACTGGTTGATTGAATATATCTTCCCCCAATAACCCACATCTTGTCTTTGAATACAACGCTTGTATGATCCCTGCGTCCTTGAAATAATGCAGGATCGGTAGCGGTGAACCAGACACTCCCATCCTCGGTATAATGAACCGTTCGCTTGTCTGATCCTGCAATGACGTATATTTTGTCATCATACGCAAGCATGGTATGCCCTACGCGATTCCCAAAAGGCATATTCGCGGTAATTTTATTCCAATGTTGATCACGTAGTTCAATATCCGCACCTGAAATCCAAATACTATCACAGGTTGGATTTGTTGAACGCATAGACCATGAATATCGCCCCTTGGGTAATCCTGAGACAACTTGACTTGTATCGCCTGGCCCTAGATTATAAGTGTTAGCAACGGGACCAGTTAAATACAATGTATAACCAGTAGCAAATCCTGTTGTTTCAGGTGTCCAAGTAAAATTGATGGTTCCAGGAGCACATAATGGTGCACATGTCCATGTATGTAAATCACCTGGAGGTAGGGGACCTTGTTCGACATCAAATTCAACTGTTTCTTCCCAATCACCCACACATCCATTTTCTGTTGTTCGAAAACGCCATTTATACCCACTTGCAATTTCTAAAAACGGTGTTTCTTCTATGGCATAATCTGGGTTTATGGTGTCAGGAAGGAACCAAGTACTTGTTATTGGATTCCAAATTTCTGTTTCATAGGTCTGACCTGCAGCAGAAGTCCAAATCAATTCACTGGGCCATCCATAGCATAAATCGGGTGAATTAGGAGAAGCGGGATTCAAACTAAGTGGTGCTGGATTAACTGGTAATGGATGAATAAGAAAATCAGTTCCATCGTGCCAACCATCACTACATAATGAATTTGCCATGACTCTCCAATTATAGGTTCCTGATGTCAATGCTGGAACGGTAATGGGGGATAATGCTGCTGTGTTTTCAAAAACTGTTGTTGTCCATGCATCAGTCGATGTCTTAACCTGAATCGTGTAATCATCACTTCCAGATCCTATCCATGTTAGCAAGGCGTCGGAAGGGCTACACGCAGTAGGTGGTTCAGTGAGACTGGTTACGGTTGCTGAATTTGTAACAACAAAGTCATCGCCATAATTCCATCCATTATTACATGTTTCATATGCTTTAACACTCCATTCATAATCCCCTTCAGTTAAACCGGCATATGTATAGGTAGTTCCAGAAACCAAAATTGGTGGTTCCCAAATTCCATCCTTTTTGATCGAGACATAATATTGGTTGCTCAAGGAATTACCAACCCAGCATAGATTAGCATCATACGGAGGGCATCCTCCACCAGGACCTTGGTCGGGAGTTGCATAATAAGATACTACATCAAAGTCTGGTCCATCATGCCACCCATCGTTACACGCGTTATTGGAGCGAACTCGCCAATTATATGTACCGCCAGCCAAATTGATAACTGTTAGTGGAGAGGTTGCATTAATATTTTGATATGTGAGTAAAGACCATGGATCTGTAGACTGTTTAAGTTGAAATGTATAATCAACAAGTGTCACACCGGACCAGCTGAATGTTGCATCATACGGAGCACATTCACCACTGGTTGGAGGTGTTAACGTATTTACTGTACCATCAGGATCTACATTAAACGTTCCTGGATGAACATGCCATCCATCGTTACATCCGTCGTTGGATATAATTCTCCATTGATAATTATTTCCAACAGGAAGTCCAGAAAATGTTGTGGATAATCCTGTAGCATTGGTTTCTGTCCAGGCGATTGTAGAAAATCCATCACTACTTATTTCAATTGTATAACCAAAAACAGATGATCCGTTCCAAGATAAAGATGCAGAATATGGTTCACAACCATCCAATGGGATGGAACCAGGTGTTGCCGTTCCCAAAACCGTGACACTAAATGTTTCGGTAGCAACCGATGCAGGACAACCTGAAGTATCTGTGGCTGTTAAAGTCCAGGTATATAATCCAACTGGTATTAAAACATCAGAACTGGTTATCGTATCACCCGCTGGAACTCCAACCCATGTTTCTGTTGTAAAACCAGCTGGTCCACTTAATTCAATAGATAGATTATCCCCATCCCAATCACCTGAATAAGTCAATTGTGCTTGAGCTGTATTAGAACACATTCCTGAATTGGAAGCAATAGTGGAAGGCACATTGGGACCATCATCTACATTAAATGTTAGTGTAGTCACATCATCTGGGCATCCGGGTACAGTAGAACTTGCTGTTATTGTCCATGTGTATGTACCTGCTATATCAATTACCACATTGGATTCTATCGTCCCACCCATTACTGTTCCTAAATGGGTTTCTGCTGTAAAACCGGCTGGTCCCGTTAATTCAAATTGTAATTGATCACCTACCCAATCATTACTATAAGTAATTTGCCCTCGTAACATATCACCATCACAGAAATCAGAAGATTGTGTCATTGTTGTTGGTAATTCCGGTAGAGTTACACAAGGTATTGGATATATTTCAATTGTATGGGTAAAGTTTCTGGAGCAGGTTCCATCATCGATGG
>CAYPZJ010000023.1:0-22984 GCA_964414635.1 uncultured Spirochaetia bacterium | reverse complement strand
GGGGTAGAATTTAGTCACGGTATGGAGCGTCAAGCATACTGTATTCGTGAAGAAACCAATTCGGATCATGTGACGGTTCGATCGTTATCGTATAGTTCCAACCAAAAAATGCAAGGTTCAATCAATGGTGCATTCTTAGTAACCATTTCGGAGGACACCCAGGGTTATGAATAAACTACAACCACTTACAGCTCAAATCGTTTACTACACAGTTAGTCTGTTGATTGGATTCTTTTTGTTCGGTTGTTATTCCCAATCGGTAAATCCGGTTTTCCAGTATGATTCCTTTGAATCAAATAGTTCAATGGTTACCCTTGAGGATTTTCCTTCATCGAATGATTCGACTGAGAAAACGAAAAGCACTCGGATCCCAAATACATATATTGTTAAATCCACTATCCCACTTGTGGATATGGATTTGGGGAATTGGGATATGCAGTGTACAGCATCGTTTCAATTAAAGGAAAACATGTACTTTACTCGAATTAAGTTTGGAGATGAAAAATCAGGAACGATTCAAGCATTAGAAGCATTACCATTTATACGGTATGTTGAACCCGATTATCAATTGAGCCTTTGTGGGGGATTTCCCCTTCCGAATGATCCCTATCTACCTGCAGCGCAATATTCGTTGCAGCTAACAAAGGTTACGGATGCATGGGAGACCTATGGTTTTGGTAGTCATACACCTTATGTAGCGGTAATTGATTCGGGTATTCGGATTACACACGAAGAATTTGATGGACAGATTGAAGCCGCTTATAGCTATTTCACACTTAATACGGACAATCAAATGGAATATGTAGGAGACGATCAAGCTCCGGTTTCACAGCCTCTGGATACCAATTGGAGGGGGGATTCAATACATGGGTCACATGTGTGTGGAATAATTGGTGCATTAGGAAATAATGGTAAAGGGATGGCAGGAATTTGTTGGCAATCAAAATTACTTGTGTACAAAGTGTTTAATGGAAGCACAAGTGGTAGTGGTTCCATTTGGTCTATTTATAGTACATTAAAATATTTAGCCGATTGGAAGGTAGACCAAGCTTATGATCCGGTGCTCCCTGTGAATATGTCTTTGGGCGGTTCATCCCATTCTTATTTCGCATTTGAAATGATACACCATGCTTTAGAACATAATATTCTCCCTATTGTAGCAAGCGGTAATGATGGAATGCGTACGCAGGCAATCTATCCTGCTGCATATCAAGGAGTGATTGCCGTTGGGAACACGACGGGTGCAGATACAAAAGCAGATCGATCCAATTATGGGACCCATGTATCGCTTACTGCTCCTGGATATAAAATTCTATCAACGGGAACGAGCAGCGGCTCCCATTATGTGTGGTTTTCAGGAACCTCCATGTCTGCTCCATTTATAACGGGTCTTGTCGCACTTATGCTAACCCATAATCCCAATCTCACAATAAAACAAATACGAAGCCTCTTGGAATCCAATGCTGATGATTTGGGAGAACCAGGGTATGATCTTGAGTATGGATGGGGACGGGCGAATGCGTTGAAAACAATCCAAGCCGTTGTAGAACAGGATTATCCAACCGATTCAAATTGGGATTATTCAGAAGGAGTTCTTACCATAACCGTGAATAACACCAACCCTTCGTATGATAGTGGTGTTGTTGGATATCCGGATGGAGTTCCTAACGCTACCGTTTTTGTATATGATGCCGATCACAATTTTGTATGTGTTGGATTAACCTCTGAAAAAGGACAAACTCAATTTGATTATCTTAAACCGGGTATGTATCAGCTGGTAATTGTTTCTCATAACCATGTTTTTACTCATGAAGTATCCCTAGCGCATTCCGATATTAGTTATACTTTGAATATCAATTTGAGTGATTATCACGTGCAAACGCTTATCAATACAGGTTATATTTCTGATTCACTTGAAGGATATGTTTTTGATACGGTTGTACGTATTTATGATAATCAAAAACGCTTGATACATAGTTCTGATGAGAGTGTTATGGAATCTATTACACTTGGATTAATGCCAGGAAAAACGTATTATATTGGGGTAACCCCGTTGGATCCTGAAGCCTCTGGGCATTATTCATTGTGGGTAAGTGCTACAAGTACTAAAAGCTCATTGCTTGGAGTTTCTGGTCAAGCTATCTTGGTAGATGGGGATGACGAGTATGAGGATAATGATTCATGGGATACCGCTACTTCCATTTCATTAGATACCTTGTACCATACCTATATCAATCAGGAAGCCGATTATTACAAAATTAGCCTTCCATAGAAGAACAGTACGCTCCATTTTTTTCAAACATACGGGGCTCCATTCATAGAGATGGTATGTCCCTTTGTCAATGTGTTTGTATTTCAGTATATTTTCTTCAAGTAGTAATGCAACTTCCTAATCGCTATTATACCTCATTAATTTTACTGAATGACATATCCGGACACAGTATAGTAACAGGTACGGCAGATCATGATTGAGAAACCAAACTCCAAACCCCGAAAAGAAGTATACAAATTGACGCCCAAATCGATTGTGAAATCCCTGAGTCAAATGGTTGAAAATGATATCCCGCTTTATCAGGTATTATTCCACCATCGAGGATGGTATATTAAACTTCGTTGGGTAGCACTTGCGTTAATGCTGTTGTTTATTGTAGGAATTGCCTTTATTCTTCCTGTATTTAATTTCAACGTCACCGAAGATGATGTTTCTATTCCCGGACTCCTTATTGTGGTGGGCTACCTGTCAATACTGAATGGCATTTATTACTACATTAATTCCAGATTATATTCCATCCGAGATGAAGGGGATATGGACCAGTTCAGTTTTGGGACCTGTATATTTGTGAATATACAAGTTCTTGGAGATATTTTATCCCTCGCCTTTTTTATTTATTTTTCTGGAGGGATGTCGAATCCCTTTATGTTCTTCTTTGTTTTTCATATAATGCTTGCCAGTATTCTATTGCATAAGCGGAGCTGGAGTTTTATCCATACAGGAGTGGTATTGATAATCATGGGGTTATTAAGCTTATTAGAATATCTTGGTGTTATTCATTCGTATACTTTATTCAAGCAAAACCTTGCCGAACAAGCGGATCGAGGACTCTTTTTACTATTAGGTCAGGGTTTTGGGTTTACGATAACTCTGTTGATTGTGAATTACATTGGGATTACCATACGGTCTAACCTGGAGCGTATGGAACAGCGGTTATACCAGGCGTCACGGGATATTTTTGAATTAGAGCAGTCCAAGAGTCAATTTATGCGTACCATTACTCATGAGTTAAAAAGTCCCGTAACAGGAATTTTAACGATTTTGCAAAGCCTCCGTGCTGCGCAGCCGAATCTTAAAAAAGAAATAGCTATTCCGTTAAATCGTGCGGAAGCGCGTTCAAAAAACCTACTTCAACTGACCCAAGAATTACTTGAATTTTCTCGATTAGACTCCCTTCAAAAAACGGATCCGGCAGAACAAACGGATCCCTTACCCTTGTATAACCTGATAAAACAAAACTTGGATCCGTTTCATGAACAAGCGGCATCAAAAAAAATCACACTCATCGAACAATTAAATCCACAAACGGCTTCCGTTCGCATTGAAGAATCAGACTTTGACAAAATATTCGAAAATCTAGTTTCCAATGCGATCCGCTATACGCCCGATGATGGATCGGTTTGGGTTCGTTTGGATGTGAAAGATGAGCAGGTATGTTTGGAAGTGCAGGATTCTGGTATTGGAATGAAACCGGAGCAATTGGAAAAAATCTTTACAAGTTTTTATCGAACCCCAGAAGCTAAAAAATTTGCTCAAGATGGTACAGGATTAGGATTAGCCATTACAAAAAAACTTGTGGAACGTTGGAGCGGACGAATCGAGGTTACGAGTAAACCCGAGAATGGTACCTTATTCCGTGTTTGTTTCCCTATAGCCCGTAGTAATTTGTGACTAATACGTAAGCAGGCTAAAGGTTGGTACGGTGAGTTTTTCTTTACCCTGAAGGAAGGATAATTCTACAAGAAAGGCAACTTCATGAATAGTACCTTTCAGCTTATTTATGAGATTAATCGAAGCAGCTGCGGTTCCACCTGTAGCAAGTAAATCATCAATGATAACAACTTTTTCCCCTGGCTCAATGGCGTCTTCATGAATCGCAATTTCATCGGTACCATATTCCAATTGAAATGTTTCCGTGATGACAGATGCTGGCAGCTTTTTTGGTTTTCGAATAGGTACAAACCCTGCTCCAATGGCATATGCTAGGGGAGCAGCCATAATGAATCCCCGGGCTTCTATTCCACAAACCTTTGTAATCCCTTTATTTTGATAGCGCTGGATAAACTGATCCAATGTGTATTTCCAGGCTTCGGGGTTTTTCCAAAGGGTCGTAAGATCATAAAAAAGAATCCCTTCGATGGGAAAGTCAGGAATTTCCCGAATAGTTTGTTTCAAATCCATACTCAATCCTCTCCTTCTAGAAAATCACGAAGGGCAGAGCCTTCCTTTAAACTACGAATTTTTTCCAGTGCTTGATGCTGAATTTGACGCACTCGTTCTCGGGTTAACCCCATCACACTTCCTGTTTCTTCCAATGTAAGAAATCCATAATCCGTTAGACCAAATCGGAGTTTAAGAATCAATCGCTCTCGGATATCCAGTTGTTCCAGCGCTTTTTCTATTAAGCGTTCCAACGCTGCTTGCTTTGCGATTTCGTACGGGCAAATAGTTTGCGCTCGTTGTTCTGGTTTTACGAGTATCATTCGATCACTTCCCAACGAGCTGGCGAGTGTATCCAAGGACTGGATATTCATATAATTAATATAATCAGGAAACGGATGATCGTCTTCCCCATTCTTCTGTTGGGGGGATGTGTCATCCTCTGATATCGAGGAGTAGGGTTCTTCCGTTGTATTGAGTTTGGCGTATTTTCGGATTTGGTTTTGCAGATATAAAGGAATCCGAATCAAGCGACTTTTATTCCCCAACGCCTTGGTAATACTTTGACGAACCCACCAGGTCGCATAGGTACTGAATCGACAATTTTTTTCAGGATTAAAGCGGTGGGCAGCAGATATTAACCCAATGGTACCTTCGTTAATAAGATCAACAAAGGAAAGTCCCATATTTTGATACCGTTTAGCAATGTTAATCACCAGCCGGAGATGGCTTACAACTAACCGATTTACCAGCTGGCTAATTTGATCCTGGAGGTAATCTATCTCACTGGATTCTATTGGGAGGGGATTAGGGGTTCGATCCTGTTGGGCTCGAAGTTCAGCCCGTCTTTTTTGGATGCGTATAACCTTCAACGAGATTTCTCGTTCCTGATCCTCTGTTAAAGGGGGTAGAATATTAACTTGTTTCAGGAAATATCGTAAAATACTTAAATCGGATATATCGCGATCCTGATCTCCTTTGGGCGCTGCCTTGGAGATCCTTTGATCATGAATAGAGGAATTCGACTGTTCGTGTTCTAAATCTGATGGAGGAATAATGCCCATAAGTTGCGTTCCTTTTATGGTCGATTTTCTTAGAGATAATCAAGTGGATTCTTGGGTACTCCATTTTCAAATATTTGAAATAATAATCTGGTTGCATGACTGGTGGTCGTACCCAACGCTGTCCCTTTCGCTAATTGTTGTCCAATTCGACAGGTGATGTGCAAATTTTTTGATGAATACACTGAGTATACCTGTTCAGGATGCTTTAACATAATTGTTGTCCCATAACCTCGTACGGAAGAAACGAATACAACCTCTCCTGTTCGTGCGGCATACACCTGCTGACCATGCGCTACCGCATAAATGATACCAGTATGAAACAAATACTCTCGTTCTCCGTATGACGTTACAACATTTCCATGAACAGGTCGTTCAAATACGACCGAAGAACTGCGGCGGTTTGTTGATCGGTTTCCAGGTATTTGGATACGTTGTCCTACTGTTATGCGCTCGGGATTGATTCCTGAATTATGTCGCAATAAATCCTGATATGAGATCTGGTATGCTCGTGCGATCCCCCACAAACTTTCACCTTCTTGTACAATATGGGGAAAGGATTCACTGGAAAATAAAAGAAATGGAATCCCCAACCCTATCAGGATTATTGTAGCCTGAATAAACCGGCGGGTTTTCCAAATGGATGTTTGATTCGATAGCAGGATAGAAAACCTAGATTCTAACGTACGCATCGTTGACAGTATCCTTTCATACCCTCTGTGGGCGAAGTCCGTTTCTGTAATATTTATCGAGTCCGGAGCAGGCTAAATTGAATTTCCTTGAAGAAAATTGGTTATCCCAGGAAGATTTGTAGCAGGGGAATCAATGAACCCAAATCCAAGTTCCTAGCTCCCCACAAAAAGATAGTTGGGTTCTATCCTCAAATAGCTCGTCCTAACCTTCCAGAAACTGTACCATAACATAAATCATTTATTATAACAACGAATATGTCGCTACTTCGTACAGGTTTGATTGCTCCAGAACGAAGATCTTGAATTGAGCCAATGCGCACATAAAGCCTATTTGTGGAATATCACTTCCTTATCCCATATTGTAGTTTGGCTAACGGTTTTGCGTGTATTAAATAACCCGGATGCAATGCTTGTTTCCATCTTGATTTATCTATCTACTTATAATATCTTTATCAACAGAGAATAAGCCAGGAGGTAATGCTTTGCATTATTGTTTTTACCATTTATTATGTATATTTGTGATTCTCAGTATGATTTGCTTCTCGTGCCAATCGGAAAATCAAAACAAGCATACTCCTGAGAATGAAACATTAGCTACTCAAACAACCAATTCATCAGTGAATGATACCACATCCACTCAACCTCCATTTACTTTTCCCAAGATGGATACCGGTGAATTGTATATATATGCTAGTCAAGAAGGAATAGAACAATATACTCCTGATACGTTATATAGTAAAATAAATGGTGGTGCTGAGGTATATATCGATTATGGGATGGAGCTGCTATATACCGGTAGGTATTACGAAGGTTCCAATCCAGATGAGGGGGTTGAATTGTTTGTCTATCAATTTGCTGATCCATTTGGTGCATACGGGATTTTTAAAACCAGCACGCCCACCTGTGAGGAATTAACATTAGGACAATTTGGATGTAAGGATTCTTCCAATTTGAAACTCGTACAAGAGCAATATTTTATTCAGTCCCAACCTTTGGGGATAAAACCCATAAACGAAGATGCGTTAATCGATATTCTCGATACAATACTCCGTCAATTGCCGAAAGGAAATAGTATTCAAAAAGCACTTGCCCATTTCCCCAAGGAACAACAGACGACCGTTACGTTTGGTTATGAAAAAACGAATGCATTTGGTGTGGAATTATTAGGGGATATGATGACTGCTAGGTATAATCTAAACGAACATCCAGATCAAGAGTATATTCTGTTTTATACTGTACACCCCTTATCAGTAGAGCAACGGCTTAAGGATATCCAAACGTATGCAGATACCAATGAGATTGAATTTCTTCAATCGCAAGATCCCCGAGCGCATCTGGTGTTGGATTTGTTTGGGGAACCCCTTGTTTTAATTCCTAGTTCTGACAGAATACTGGGTGTGAAGGGGTTACAGGATTCTAAGAAAGCATTACGCATCTTGGAGCCATTAGTACAATCATTCTAAACGTGATATACTAAAAATACACAACAAACACAATCGTTTGATGGGGGGGATATCATGGATCCATCACAATCAACACCACCTGACAATTCAAATAAAAAGCATCTGGAATCAAAATTGAGTCGGCGGGAGTTTGTGACGCGAGTCGGATTAGGAGTAGGATTAACGGGGTTGGCTGCAGGTGGTTTTTCGTTACTTTCCCAAACAAGTTTGGCAAATCCCCAGGCATCGGTACAGCTACCACACACGGTGTATCATCCACGGGGATTACATAAAGATATTGTGCTGATTCATGGAACTCAGATTCGAATGATGTTAGAACGGGGTTTCCAGGCGTTAGGAGGCGGTGAGAAAATCATTCCTAAAAATAGTACCGTGCTATTAAAACCGAACGTCGGTTTTGAACGTCCCCCGGAATTGGCTGTCACCACCAATCCCGATGTAATGGCATCATTAACACAACTATGCTTTGCATTTGGGGCAAAACGGGTAATTATAACGGATAATCCTGTAAATAACGCTAGTGCGTGTTTTAGACGAAGTCAAATAAAGGAACGGGTAGAAGCGGTCGGTGGAGAAGTAATTGTTCCTGTTTCCAGTCACTTTGTGCGGGGAATGGTTCCAGAGGAATATTTATTCCGTAATGTAGATATTCTTGCTCAACCTTATTTAGAAGCTGATGTGGTTATTAATGTTCCCATCATCAAAGACCATTCGCTTTCTCAGGTTTCTTTAGCACTAAAAGGATGGATGGGACTGATGGGGGAGGGGAGGCAGCATTTGCATCGGAATATGCAACAAGCTATTGCAGAAATGGGGGATTGCTTTCCGGCAACGTTGACCATCGAAGATGGAATGCGGATACTTATGAGTAATGGTCCTACTGGTGGTAGTCTGTCGGATGTGAAACAGCAAAATGTACTAATTATGAGTAGAGATCCTGTTGCAGCTGATGCACTTGCTACAACGTTAATGGATCGACAACCCGTTTCCATACCCTATTTCCAACTAGCTCAGGAAGCTCATGTCGGACGAATGGATTATCGATCGTTACGGATGGAAGAGATCCATGTCTAATCCTATACTCAATAAAGTACCCCTCCGGCTCGTAATTCGTATTATTGTACAAGGGCTCTCTGTTACCCTTTTCCTGTTTTTAGTATTTATTAATGATCTCCTTTTTTTTGAGGGATATCCCATTTCGCTTTTTTTTGAATTGGATCCCTTGATTACCCTTGCTACCACATTCGCTTCCTTACATTTTGATGCCGGTTTGTGGTTGGCGTTGGGAATGATTGGTTTGTCGTTTGTACTAGGACGATTTTTCTGCGGGTGGATCTGTCCGTTAGGCGCACTCTTTCAATTTTTTCGGTGGGGTTCGGATAAAACAAAAAGTCGGCTGTTACGACGGCAGGAACGTAAGGAAGCGAAGTACGCAAAAAGATGGCTGGGACTTCATACGAAATATTATGTGCTTATTTTTTTTATTGTGTTAACCCTGTTATCCATCCCTCCATTTTTCCAACTTGGATTTGATAGTGTTAATCTAATAGGTGTGTTAGATCCTCTTAGTTTGTTGTACCGAACCATAACGATGGCAGTATTCCCGCTATTCACCCAGGGAACGGGCTATTTTTCTACAGATATGGCGAGTTTTTTGGGGGGATGGGTAGTTGGAATGTTGTTTATAGGTTTGCTTCTTCTGAATCTAAAAGAACCTCGGTTTTGGTGTCGAAAATTATGTCCATTAGGAGCATTTTATGGATTGACAGCAAAAGTGGCATTGTTTCGAATTAAAAGTAGAATAGATCAGTGTGAGGGATGTACCATCTGTCAGGTTACATGTGAAGGCGATGCAAAACCGGGGAGTCGAGAATTTAATGTCAGTGAATGTTATGTCTGTTTAAAATGTACTACAAATTGCGCTAAACATTTGAATGAGTTTGGACTTCAGGTTCCAGGTGATGAAAAGGCACTACCGGAAAGTCCCAGTCGTCGTAAATTTGTCGCCGGAGCCGTAGGAGGTGTAGCTGGGGGAGTGTTTTTAGTTGCAAATCCATTCAAAAACCCCTTAAAGGAAAATAACCTGATTCGCCCACCGGGTGCATTGGCAGAATCAGTTTATGTGGACCGGTGCATTCGATGTGGTGCATGCTTAAAAGTATGTCCATCAAATGTGTTACAATTTACATGGGAGGAAGCCGGTTTGGAAGGGATTTGGACTCCCTATATGGATTATTCTTTAGGATATTGTCAGCCTGAATGTATTGCATGTACACAGGTGTGTCCTACCGGAGCGATTCAACCATTAACACTAGAAAAAAAACTGGGTACCGGTGATGAAAAAAAGCCAGTAAAGATGGGAACGGCTTATTTCGATAAAAATCTATGTATTCAATTTATCACCCACGATGATTGTCTCGTTTGTGAAGAAGTCTGTCCGGTTTCGCCGAAAGCTATCGATACGGTGTTAACAGAAGATGGTCGGTTGGAACCATTCGTGGATGAAATCAAGTGTACTGGTTGTGGAGCTTGTCAATTTCATTGTCCCATCCGAAAAACAGAAGGAATTAGGGTGCATGCTTATGGAGAATCCCGTCATACGTAATCTTCACGGTTACCGTTTCATATTTTTTTTACTGAGCCTGTTTTTGATTTTATGCATTCCTTTTCAGGGTCTCGCACAAAGTTCAGATGTACTATATCAATTGGTTTCTCGGGGGAAAATTCTCGGTGTGGATGGTACCATTTATGCTGAAAGTACACTACGATACAACGCAACAATCATTCCCAATCTAGTCAGCTACGATAATAGTGCACACTTATACCAAATAATGGCTCGACAGATTGGGGTCTCGGTTCAAGATATTATGAAACAGGTTGAAGAGTCAGATCCTGACTGGGCTGATTATCCTGTTCGGATTAAAGAAAATATTTCCGAAACACAATATACAGAATTACGACGATTGGAAGATCGCTATACAGCAATATATGCGGAAGAAGAATTTCTACGTCGGTATCCCCAGCGGAGTATGGCTGCCCATGTAATCGGATATGTTGAAACGTTATCCGATGAACAATTTAATGCATTGTATGGATATGGATACGACCGGCATGATACGATTGGTATGATGGGTTTGGAACGTTATTATGAGGACGATTTGCGAGCAGGATACAATGTTCATACTACGTTAAAAAAGGATGTACAGCAATTATTAGAACGATTTTGTGATTTCGAGGCAGGCACTTGCATCGCAGTAGATGGAAAAAGCGGAGACATACTAGGACTCGTATCGCGCCCCACCTTTAATCCAAATTATTTTGCCCCTCCCCAAAATATCGAGGGAGTCGAAGAAACGCTGAAAACCAATGGTGCATTTTATAATCGTGCAATCCAAATGTCCTATCCTCCTGGTTCCAACTTTAAAATTGTTACTGCGGTAGCTGGATTACATTATGAAATAATTGATGCCACTACTACTTTCCGGTGTATGGGTAGCTATCGGATCAATCCCAATTCCCGAACATTTCACTGTCATATTTTAAGTGGGCATGGAACTCAGAATATTGTGGGCGGATTACAATATTCATGCAATGTCTTCTTCTATAATTTAGCATATGAAACCGGGCGAGAAAAAATTGTAAGTATTGCTCGCGATTTAGGATTTGGTTCCCCTACCCAAATTACGCTACCCTTTGAAAAAAGCGGATTGCTACCAACTCGATCATGGATTAATGATAACAGAGATGGAAAATGGTATGATGGGGAAACATTATTAATAGGCATTGGCCAGGGGCCGGTTGCTGTTACACCGTTACAGATGGTTATGGCATATCATACCATTGCTAATAAGGGTAAACACTATAAACCACGGCTGGTTACGAAAATCCAAACGGAACGGGATGTAGTGGAATATGAGACCCAAGTGCTGGAAGAACTGACCATATCTGAATCTATCTTTGATACAATCATTGAAGGATTGAAACGAGTTACACAACAGCGTGGAGGCACGGCAAATTCTGCCTTTCGAGGTTGTCGTCATAATGTAGCTGGGAAAACGGGGAGTGCGGAATTAGGAAATGGAACCATTCATACCTGGTTTACGGGATTTGCTCCCGCAAATGATCCTGAATTAGTATTGGTAGTATTTGTGGAAAATGGCGTGAGTGGCGAACTAACTTCAGCACCGATTGCGCGTCGTATTCTCGATGCTTACTTTAGATAATACCGAACGTACATGGGACGCAATCCCTTTTGCATCCAAACCAACATGTGCAAGTAATTCTGAACGTCCACCATGTTCGACATATTCATCTGATAAACCTAAGCTTTTAACCGGAATAGTAATATCCAACTCGGTTAAACCTTCCATCACAGCAGAACCAAACCCTCCCATTTTATTGTGTTCCTCCAGCGTAATGAAGCAATCATGATGACCAAGCAAGGATACAAGCAGCTCTAAATCCAACGGCTTAGCGAAACGCATATTTACCAATGTTGGATTGATTCCAGCCTCCTGGAGTAGCGCGCACGCTGCTTCTGCTTGGGGTACCATTGAACCGTAAGCGAGAAGTGCCACTTGTTCACCTTCGATTAGTAATTCGGCTTTGCCCAATTCAATTGGTTGTTCTAATGGTTGTGTATTTTGCGGATTGGGGGCGGTATCTCGGGGATAGCGGATTATTACAATACCTGGAAGGTGATAACTATATTCGAGCATAGCCTTCAGTTCTACATTATCTTTAGGTGCCATAAGAATGGTGTTAGGTAAACATCGGGTATAGGCGATGTCAAAGACGCCATTGTGCGTGGCACCATCTCCGCCAACTAATCCGGCGCGATCTAAACATAAAACTGCGTGGAGATTGTTTAAGGATAAATCGTGTTGGATTTGATCGAAGCTGCGCTGTAGAAACGAGGAATAAATACTAACGTAGGGAACCAATCCTTTACGAGCTAATCCCGCAGCATATCCCACAGCATGTTGTTCGCTAATCCCTACATCAAAATAACGTTTCGGATAATGCTTAGCAAACTCAAGCAAACCCGTCCCATCTGGCATGGCAGCAGTAATTGCAATAATGTTGTTATATTTATGAGCCATATGAACTAGGGTCTCACCAAATACGGTGGTAAAATTAATTAGGTGATGGCTATCATCGGGTTCAATTTTTTGGGGTGGGGGGGAATCACACGCCACAGGGCGGGGTGGAATACCATGAAACTTAGCTGGATCACGCTCCGATTCTTCCATCCCTTTCCCTTTTTGTGTGATTGCATGAACCAATATAGGACCCGTTTGATTTTTTAATCGTTGAAATAAGGGAACTAAAAAAGAAACATCATGCCCATCCACTGGTCCGAAATATTTAAAACCTAATTCTTCAAAAATGGTTTTAGGAATGATCCAATGCTTGATACCATTTCGAATGGTATCAAAAAGTCGGGTAAGCCATTTGCCAGGTCCATCTAATCTACCTAACAATTGATTCACTTCTTTTTTCATATTCAGATAGGGCTTAAGCAAACGTAGCTGATTAAAATAGGTCTTTAGTGCACCTACGGTTGGAGCAATGGACATGGTATTATCGTTCAAAATAACCAGCATGTTTCGATTTTCATGCCCTATTTGGTTCAAGGCTTCAAAAGCCATTCCATTCGCTATGGATGCATCACCTATAAATACAACGGTATGTGAAGGATCATCCTGTAATTCATTAGCAACACTGATTCCTAACCCATTTGATAGACTGGTACCAGCATGTGCCATAGTAAACCAATCGTAGGGGGATTCATGGTGGCTCGTGAACCCAGAAATCCCTTTGAATTGACGTAGAGAAGAAAATCGAGAACGTCTGCCTGTAAGAAGTTTATGGGTATAGGCTTGATGAGAAACATCAAAAATGAGGCTATCTTGTTTGAAATCAAATAAATAATGAAGGGCAACAGTTAGTTCGATGGCACCTAAATTGGAGGCAAAATGCCCACCCGTTTTTTGTACGCTTGTGATTAAGAACTGGCGTATTTCCTCACAAAGTCGAGGAAGGTCCTCCAGAGTAAGGTTTTTCAGATCATCTGGAGTATCTATTATTTCAAGTAAAGTATTCATTGGTAGCCTCACATATCATTCATCCATCATAATTTAACACCAAGCTATGAAAAAAAAAAGGTGATTTTGTGTGAACTTGGTGAACTCCTATTCAATGATTTACCTTTTTTTTGTGGAACACACCAATCATGTGTTTATTAGGTGTGTTTGGGTCTGCTTATGGGATAATACTATGAAACCTTTTCGAATACTTCTGCTTGTCTTAATTATCATTTCTGGTTCGTTAGCCGCTCTTTTTCATCGTTCTGTCTTCAGCTGGGATTTGGGACATTTCATATTTAAGCCATTTACAACGGTACTCATTCTTTTCCTTGCTGTAAACCTATATAATACCACGAGTGATCATCGCTATCGTGTATTGATCCTGTTGGGGTTGTTTTTTGGATTAATCGGTGATGTTTTCCTTATGCTTACGTATTTGAATGAATCGTTTTTTATTTATGGGATGGTCGCTTTTTTTATTAATCAAGTTTTTTATACGGTAGCGCTGTGGTCTGATACGAGGTTTTACAAATCGGATATTATATATTTTCTTCTGATTTTTATTTATGGTGCTGGTTTCTTTTTGTTTATTGAGAATACGTTGGGGGCATATAAAATCCCGGTGTTGCTTTATATGATTACGATTTGTTTTACGGGGTGGCGTGCTTTTGCAGCAACAAATCGTACACAATTTAATAAAATACAGCAGAGTCTGATTGTTTTTGGAGCATTATCATTTATTCTATCAGATAGTTTACTTGCCATTAACAAATTTTATTATCCGCTTCCGTACGAGAAAATCTGGGTATTATCTACATATTATCTTGCTCAAGTCCTGTTTGCGTATTCCATACGTTCCCTCCCTCCGATCCGATCTAACAGTCAGTAAATCAATCACCTTTTTTGTAACCGGGCTAGTACCAGGTCTTGTTTCGGTATGTTTCTGTGATTATTTTGTATTAACATTGTGGTAAAGGATCGAACGTGTCCAAAAGCAACCGAGACCCTATTAAACTATTCAACTTTGTTTCGGATATACCGAAAACAGAGATCCATCTTCATATTGAAGCGGTTGCAAGCGTAGAAACGTATTTTGAACTTACTCAAAAAAATGGGATCGAATTACAAGGAATACAGCGGGAGGATGAGTTATATGAGAAAATGAATAGCATCGAGAATCTGGAGGGGTTTGTTGACGTATTTCTAAATGTAGTGCAGCAGTCGTATCAAACAGAGTCGGATTTTCGTTATCTGATGCGGGATGCTCAGAATTATTTCTTTCAAAATAAAATCTATTATGCCGAAGTCTTTTTTGCTCCATCCAAGTTTATCCAACAGGGGATGGAGTATGGAGCAATCGTTGAAATTTTCCATGAGGAAATTGAACGAATCAAGCAGGAAAATCACATTGATATTCGCTTGTTAATAGATGTATCTCGCACGTTCGGTCCTGAAAATGCTATGAAAAATTTAGACATGGTACTTCATCATCCTGATCCTTATGTGATTGGAATAGGTCTAGGTGGTTCGGAGTCTCGGGGTCCGGCACGAGAGTTTGAGGAAGTGTTTAAAAAAGCACGGGATCATGGTTTACATACAGTAAGTCATGCGGGAGAAGATGCGGGTCCGGATTCGATTTGGGATTCCCTTCGATTTTTAAAAAGTGAACGAATTGGTCATGGAATTAGTGCTACAGAAGATCCTATACTACTGGATTATTTGATTACCCATCAAATACCTTTGGAAATATGCCCCACAAGTAATTTAGTGATTTGTGATCAGGTGACTCAATTGAAGGATCATCCCATCAAATCCTTTTACGATCAGGGTATTTGCGTAACAGTTAACACTGATGATCCAACTATATTTGGGATTGAATTAATCTATGAATACCTAAACCTGATTTACCATTGTGGGTTTAGTATTAATGAGTTAATCGATTTGGTAAAGAATAATTTATTTGCAACATTTCTATCCGAACAGGAAAAAGCACATCGATGGAGTGAAGTGGAACCGATTATCCAACAGCTGTTAATTGAAAATGAACTAAGTTAATTTCACTGGTAGTCGAACCTAAAAAGAGTTCCTTGATTTATCATGGGGATGGATACCCCACTGATATTCAATCAAACGGACTCGAATAAAGTGGGAGGTTGGTATGGCAGTAGATAAAAAGACACGAATTGAACTCATTCGCAAGGGGAATGAATTGTTTAATCAGGGTAAAATACTTGAAGCTGGACGAGTCTTCCTTACAGCTGACTATCAAGATGGATTGAAACGAGTTGGGGATCATTTATTTTATGAAGAAGGGAAACCACTTCAAGCCCTGCCATACTACAAACAAGCTAAGTATCAGGAACGGATTGATGAAATTGAGCTTCGTATGGTGTTGGCTTTTAAACATATGATGGGGAAAACCTCGGATGATAACGAAACGCAGAATGAACAGCAAGAAACTTCACCTGAGGAATCCTCACCAAACACATCATCGGATAATAAAAAAGAACCCCATCCATGAATTATTCTACGTAATTGGTTTTATGAGCGCTTTTATAGAGGGGAATGGGAACTATACGACAGCGAAGCATAAGCTGTAGGTAAATCGAATGAAAACGGAATCACTATTAGAAATCTGCTGTACCATTGATGATATGACCGGAGAAGAACTGGGACTATTAGTGGAAAGAGCCATTCATTTAGGTGCGTTGGATTCCTGGCTGACATTGGTTCAGATGAAGAAAAACCGACCAGGATTCATATTCTCAGTACTTGTAAAATCCGATGATCAGGATCCGTGGGTTTCGTTTTTGTTGGAGGAAACAACCAGTTGGGGATGTCGCATTTATCCAGTGGACCGAATAGGACTCAATCGAACCTATGTAAGATATACTACTTCCTACGGCGATGTAAGCGTGAAGCGAGCTATTACACCATCGGGAAAAGTAAAACTGAAAATTGAATGGGATGATTTACATCGAATCCATAATCAGTATCAGATTCCTATTCATCAACTCCGTACTGTAATTCAGAAAGAAATCCTCGAAGAGGATTCCAAAGCCTAGCAGAGTATTTCGAGGTTATGTAGAAACACTAAAGAAATATGTATCGGATAATCTGTTTGCATGGCGTAGGAATAGCTGAAGAATATGCTTGCTTGTCCGGGGGTTTTTCATTATCTTTGCCCACGGAACGGTAAAAATAGACAAAAGAAAAAATATTACAAGACCTGTTTCCCTGTATCAGGGGTGAAGGAAAGGAATAACCCATGATAACCCGTAGAAAACAACAAGAAGAAGATGACAAGACCATACGTATTACATTTTTTAGGAAAAATGCAGATACGTGTCCCGTTTGCGAACATGAGTTTTATCGTGAAGAACTGCTAAGTAAAGGGGGACGTTTAATTGCGGGAAAGGTAACTTCTGAATTGCGCCGCAATTGGGAGGAAAATAAAAAAATTGGAAAGATTATTCCTTTGATATATCCAGTGATGGTCTGTCCTAATTGTTATTATGCAAGTTTTCCTGAAGATTTTTCCAAATTAAGAGATCGTGTAAAGGAACGGTTGGTTAATACAACAGAAGAACGGTTGAGTCTTGTAAATGAGTTTTTTCCAGGAATTGATTTTAACAGTCAACGTAATATTGAACACGGTATTTGTTCGTATATGTTAGCGCTACATTGTTATTCGTATGATGAACCCAGAGATGCACCTACTATCAAAAAAGGGATTGCAAGTTTACGGCTTGCTTGGCTTTTTGGTGATATGGCAAACCATTATGATGAAAACAAGTTCACCCAATTGCAGAAGCTGTTTTATCGCAAGGCAGCAAAATTCTATTCAGATGCATTAGAGTGGTCTCAAAACGGGAAAGAACCAATTGATAGTAATATTAATTTGGGACCGGATTTTATGGATAAGAATTATGCCTACGACGGGATGCTATACCTAACTGCATTATTAAACTATAAAGTAGCCCGAGATGAGCAGGATCTCGATAAAAAGGGGCGAGCCATGGTTAAAGTGAAACGAATCATGGCGAAATTGTATGGAGGTGGGAAAGCCAGTAAGGATAAACCAACCATTATTTTAAACCTTGCAAAAGACTACTATGATAAAATTGGCAAGGAACTAAAAGAAGTCGAAGCCAAACTTGGCTATTCGGTGGATACCTAAGCTCACCTATCAGGATGACTATGCATGAGTGCAGACGAACAGCAAACCCCACAAGATGAAGAGAGTCTCGAGGATTTAGAAGATCTATTTGCCGATGAAGATGATAACATCCCTATACTAGAAGAAACACCGGCAAAGCGTAAATCCGATGAACCCGCATCAGAAACCGAACAAGAAGAGTATATTCCCATCGTTCAATCTTTTCCTGATCCTTACACTATGATAACCAAAAACACTTCTAGAATGGAGTCCTTGGGAGAGGTAAGTGAGGATCAAATAAATCGAGCTGAAGCTGGAGCAACCGGTTCTGGTAATGGTGCACTCGCACCTGATATTGCGGATTTATTGGGAATTGATCCATCCCAAAAGAAAAAGGAACGAACAATAGACGATTTTTTTGATGAACCGGAGTCACCCTCAACCTCTGAAATGGAAGATGAGGAAGAGCATCCCCCCGTTTTACCCGATTCCTTATGTTTTAATTATCAGGATTGGGATCAGCTACAACAATATTCACAACAATTAGGGGAATCCCAAATTGAGCCTGAAGAGGAACAACTAAAACCTACAAAATCCACCCAAGACAATGGACTCCCTGATGATATTGCTGCGTTATTTGATTCAAATGATCTTTCATCACAACACACTATAGAACAAACGGAAGAAGAGCAAGAACAACTGATTACCTTCCCTGATACCTATCTTTTTAAATTTGGTGATCCCAAGCGCCTTAAACAAGTATTGACAGATTTAGGTGCAGAAAAGGATTTTAGCAAATTTGAACAAGCGGAGCAAGATTCAACAGGGCTTCCCTCTGATATCGCAAATTTATTGGATATGCCGTCTGAGCAGCCTAAACGAAAGCCAAAAAAAGAAGAAATAGATATCGATTCATTTTTTGATGATGGACCTGTCCGTGTTAAATCCGATCCTTCTGAGGAAGGACCCATTCCCGTATTTCCAGATAAGCCTGAATTGCGATTCACAATGGATAAAAATCTGCGGGATATGGTTAAGAGTATGAAAGACCTTGGCAAGCCTGTGGTAATAGAAGAATAATTGAGTCAAATTAGTCTGAAGCACGTACGCAATCGCAACCTATTCTAACCGATATCAGGAAGCTACGGTGGGTTTCAGACAGGAACTTATCGCTCGGTTATTCAAATTCATCGAATAAACCGCCCTCTTCATTTCCTTTTTGCTGTTTTTCCGGTGTAACATCATCAGGTTCTTTTATATCATTTCGTAGTATGAAGACCTTTTGTTCGGCTTCTGCCAATGCTTTTGAACAAGAGCGACTTAGTTTTACTCCTGATTCATATAATTCCAATGTTTCATGTAAAGAATGATCGCCGTCTTCGAGCTGTTGAATAATCTGTTCCAGTTTGGCAAGATTATCCTCAAAGTGCTCCAGTTCTTTTTTCTTTTGCGTTTTCTTTTTTTTATCAGGCACGTTTGTTCTCCCATTGACTATCCCATCCAGGTTGTTTATATGTTAATTTTTCTAGCCCATACATGGAAGTAGGACATTCTACAACGCAATGAAAACAGCGAATACATTCCGTTGGATGCGATATTTTTGGATATAACGAAATGGGGTTTTTCTTACGGGAAGATACAAGCACATGACTCCATACCTTCGATAGAAAACTCCCCAATGATTTGTGCAGTTGTTTTTCTGGGTCGATTGATTCTTGGGTTTCAAATGCAAAAACGGTTTCGGGGCATACATCATCACAAATACGGCACTGTAAACAATTTTCCATAGTAGCATCTTCGTGTATTACTCGGTAATGACAACGAATACATTCTCGAGCTGCTTGTGTCGCTTCTTCAGCGGTAAGAGGTTGGGCACTTACGCCTTCTGAATTATGGATATACTGGGTACGAATTTTTGTGCTGGCTTCGGTGCGTGAAGTTTTGGGCAACACTGTTTTCTGTAATGCATATGATGCAGCTTTGATTTCATGTTGATTTATGGGATCTTGTTCACATAAATATTCATGGATGGTATACGCCATCTTTTTCCCATCAGCCATTGGACGGACCATATTGGGGAAATCGATATCGGAGTCCTTAATTTCATTATAACTAAAGACTCCTTGGATCTTTGTTGCAAAACGGGAGTTTTCGAGTCGTTCCAATGCAAAACTCAACTCATTGTGACGATTTTGACGCGCGATGTTTAGATCATAGTGGGTTGCTAAGTCAGCAAAAATTACCGTGTCGCATCGGTACATGATTTCCTGGTTATATTGCGGGGTGGAGCGTTGTATTCCATCCTCATCCGCTCCTAAAAGTTTGTTTTTCACAAATTTGATTCCTTCAATACGGGATCCCATCGTAACAAGTCGGATTGGAGTATAGAGGTAATTGAAGTGAACCCCTTCTTCAGCCAATTCCCGTTGTTCGTCTTCCGGAATGGTCATTCGAAGTTTATTTTCTTGAAAGAAGATCTCAACCTGTTTTGCACCCAAACGTTTTGCATAGCGTGCACACCAAGATGCGACAGGGCTCCCTCCTAAAACGACCACATGATCCCCAAATTCAGGTAACTCATCCTCATTCATGGACTCCAGTAAATCGATTCCTGAAAAAACTCGTTCATTTGAAGATTCAAGCAGAGATGAGGAAAATGTTAAGGTAGGACTAACCGTTATCAGTAACGCATCATATTCTGTTAGCAATTTGGTTTTAAGCTCAAAAAGACTCACATTATGCCTTGGCTGGAATCGAACGCCCATATCAAAAATACGCTGAATTTCATACGCGACTTGTTCAGGTGGGAGAACAAAATTAGGTAAATATAATAGTCGTCCGCCTGGCTGTTCCCGTTTATCAATTACAGTAACATCATATTCCCAAAGGTTCAAGAAATAAGCGGCAGATAATCCGGCGGGACCCCCGCCAATAATACCGATTTTCTTTTTTCGTGGATGACGTGGTTCCAACATGGATTTATCAATGGGTTGACCCACAATAGGGGAGCCTTCTGCATTTACTTCGCAGATGTATTCCTCGGTTTTTTTTATGGAAACAGGATGATCAATACGTCGACGCTTACAAGCAAATTCACAAGGAGCCAGGCAGATTCTACCTGTTATGCCTGGGAAGGGATTGTCCCACAAAAAGGTTCGGTACGCATTAGCATATTCTTCATTACTAAGGAATTCTAACGCAAGTGCAATATCAATATTAAAAGGACAGTGGGTCTGGCATGGAATGTTTTCTTTTATCCATTGATGTATCTCTGATTGGGATAATTGAAGAAGTTCGCGTTGTTGTGTCATTAGCGCTTAACCTACAAAGTATTCATTTTTCCTAGATCGGACGTGGCATTGGAGCCGCTATCATAATAACGATTGCATTTATGAGAATTTGGATGTTTTGATGGTGAATGAGATCCCTGTGTCTCATTCTATTCCTAAATTTTTGCTTCATCATACAATGTTGAAAGGCGCTGAGCATGTTCTTGGAAGGTTTGTTGATTATAGCCGAAATATTCCATCGCTTCCGGTTCAATGATGGGGATTACATTATGCCCATCCATAAAATCAATCATCATGTTGGCCATATAAATTGGGAACAGGACCGGTTTTAACTCATCATCAATAAGTAGCGGAACATGATGGAATTCGATAAGTTTGGATAGGGCTTCGGGGAAATTCCATTTTTGTGTAATCATGGCTGCTACTTTCGGATGACTAATTCCTAAAATTGATTCTTCCAAACTCAGAGAAGCAGGCACCTGTTTGATATCTACTAATTTTCCAATTGACTTGAGTGTTTCAGGTTCCATGGAATACATAATTACATATCCAATATTTTGGAGCAGTGCTCCCACCGTTACTAACGATACGGCATGTTTGTCAGCATACTTAGATTCCACCAGTTTACGAGCGATGAATGCTGATTCATTTGATTTTTCCCAGATTTCCTCAAATACCGGATACCGGTCTTCCATAATTCGCTTCGTCCCGAGCGAGTATAACATATCTCGTAAACCCTTCAATCCTACTAATTGAATAGCACGTTCCAAGGAATCCACCTTTGTGTATTGGGCATATAAGGCAGAATTCGCAACCTTTAAAAGGTTACTAGAAATAGCTACATCCATCATCACCGCTTGGGCAATATCATCAAAGGTTGAGTCAGGTGAATCAATTAGATTCTGAATATGGGTAATGGTACTAGGAAATGTAGGAAGGGCTTCGACATGTCGTAATATCTTCTCCGCTATTTCAACACTATATCCTGTGCGATCCTCTAATTTAAGTGGGATTGTAAGGGTTGCGTTGGTTGCATCTCCATCCGATTTAATATCAAAGTTCGTGAGGGGAATCCCTTCATTTTTTATCAGGCAACCCATAAGTAGTAATCCTAAACCAGCCCCTTCGGTTTCATCCATTCCCATCATGAATACTTCTGCCGTATCTTGAATCTCATCGGCTTTCATTAAGCGCTCCATAATTCGATTCTCTTCTTCTTCCGCGATGGGAGCGTTATTTTGGATTAACAAATAGATGTTTTCCTGATCGAACCACATTTCAATCAATACATAGCGTTTTTCAATGATGACCTGCTCTTCAAAGGATTTCAGGTTTTCCAGCATATAATCCTTAAAAGTTTCAATTCCTTTCTTGTATTGATCTAGGTTGTGAATGTCCAATTCCTGTCGATCAAAATAGATCCGCTTCATATTTGCCTTAATACCGTTTAGAATATTTTCCTTCAATACGGTATAAACCACATCTTTCAATTCCAATCGATTAAGTTGTCCCAGAAATGTAGCAAGCGTTTTATTCAACCGGCTTTCTGCTTGGGGATTCCAGTGACACAGCATAAACTTGATTCGTTTATCTGTTGATACCAGCTCCTCTTCGGAGGGGAGGTCAATATGATAGCCATCCCGTGCTATCTGATCATACACATCCATAATATTCCCTATACAACCATGTGTTGTTGATTGGTAATGCAAAAATAGCTAAATACACAAAAATATTGGGCATCTTCCAAAAAATAATTTACGCAGTCATTTGCGAACAAAGTGAAGCAATCTGTTTTTTG
>CAYPZJ010000022.1:18349-23405 GCA_964414635.1 uncultured Spirochaetia bacterium | reverse complement strand
ATAAAATTATCACCTTTATTAATTGCTTTGTAAACAGCAACCCCACTTGGCATAGTCTCAAATAATTCACGATATTTTTTTTCACTAATTTCAATTTTCTTTTGAGCAATAACTTTCTCAGTAATGTGCTCCTTTTCTTTTGAAATATCTCTTGATATTCCAATAACTCCAATCAGCTCATTTTGGTCATTAAATATAGGGGAATCGATGATTTGAATCCAAAATGTATTCCCTTCTTTATTCTGAACAAGAAATTCACCTTCCCAATTTTTCCCCATATTCAACGTCTTCATTATTTCCATCGCATCGTCTTTTGATTGGTTGGTTGGTGTAACGTTGATAATATTTTTCCCGATAACTTCATCAGCCTCCCATCCATAGAGGGCTGTAGCATGCTTATTCCAGTATACAACTTCACCTGATAACTCTGTCACAATAACAGCTTGTTTGATTGAATCGAGCAGCAAACGTTGGAAATCTTGCGGATTTGCTTTCAGATAGGTTGTTAAACTCTTATTTTGCATGCTTGACCTCCCTGAAATAAATGGACAGGAGAGAACGTATTAACTCAGTTACACATTAAATAGGTATAACTTAGGTATGACTAACTTTCATCTTTGTCTTTCAAAGCTGGTTTCCTACAATCAGTCAATCTGACGAGCGTTGGGGAATACGAATGCTACACTCATTCATGGTAAACAATATTGTTGTTAGAGGATCCATAATAATATTTCCTCCAAAGCAAATAGTAACCTTGTTTCGTTGGATTGTCAATCAAGCTATCAGTTTATGTAAATGAAGTACGGGTAATATCCATATGTCTTGCTTGACTTGATACGGTGTGTTAGGATCGTTTGTAGCATATTCAAACCGGCGCTAGCGTGTGAAAAGCAAGATTTATTTGATAGAAAGCAAGATCTTAATTGTTTCATAGCATACTTGTACTACAATATACAATAAAGTGGATGAGTGGTTCGTTTTGACTCACCACAGATTATGGAGGTATTATGAAACACGTACTGATTTTATGCATACTCACTTCTGGGATAACACTATTCCTATTTGGATGCACTGATATTGCTCCGTCAGATCATACTAATATTCATTACAATGATCCAAATACCACCACCGTTACGATTTCAACAGATAAACTTATGTACAGTACTAGTGAAATTATTTCAATTAGTGTGAGAAATGGGTTAACCGAACCGATACTCTACTCTTCCTATGGAGATAGAATCTGGGGGATAGAATACTTTGAGAATGATAAATGGATAAATAATGCTGAGCAAGGTGATGGAGGCTTCCAAATAACAGAGGAAGAAGTGGGTACTGATTGTTATATTACATTGTATGAGCTTGCAGGTCCTAGTGAATTGGTTGCGAAAGATGGAATTATTACTGAATGGACCCAAGTAATCTGTCCGTATGATACTCACAGTATAGAAGAACCACGACAGACTAGATATATAGAAAGCGGAACTTATAGGCTGCTATTTTATTATGGATTTGAAACCGAGGCAGATAATCCATTCATGATATTGAACCCACAAACGGCTTACTCAAACACGTTTGTGATAAAATAACAGCTATCATGCCATTACACCTACTTAACTTGCTTTGGCTTGTTCGTATCGGAATCCATTATAAAGATTCAGGTACCTTGCTTCCTACTGAAATCATGTACCTAATTTCCTCTCCTTCATCCCTTCAACTTGATTCATTTCAGCCAACCCCCATTCAATGCTTTATATAACAAAACCTCCCCAGTCGGATAATGTGCAGGCGTACCTATGGAAACGATATTATCAGATCCTTTGTAATGGATCTATTTCATTAGATCTATCAAAGGACGTGTTTTAATTCCTATCCTTTCATAATGTAATGAAAATCTTTCAATATGTAATAACACCCGTAATAGTTACTTTGTTTTTAACGCATGCTATGGTTCAAGGAGCACAAATTGGAGCGTTATTCCTTTGCGGTTTATGAATTACCCGATAATATAGAAGAACTGGCTGAGCTAGATCGGTAGAAGTAATGAGATCAAAATTGAGATGGTTATTAAATGACTTAAAGAAGGTGGCGTGTAAATATTAACCCGAAACGATTTTTGGAATTTTATCACAGCCTTAGTTTCACAGCACTGAATCTAAAGAAAATGGTTCGGATAAAAGAATGAAACAATCGAATGTTCGGGAATTTTCCATTTTCTGTTACCCATCACTTCGTATTTCCTTATCTATAAGGGTTTATAGCACATTAGAATAATCAACTCATGAATATCCCTTCGTATCAAACTTCCATCGGATTTTCATTTATAGTTGTCCTATAGATACGGGGTTACGAAAACCTAGCAGAATCATTGATATAGGATATTGTGGTGTTAACCAACTTCAAAGATGGAAATGAAATCGCTATATAGGATCGAGGTATTGGTTTGAATCGATTTGTTGAATACGTGTGCATAGAGTGCTGTAAAAGCGTAATTGACAAGCGGTTAAAAAACGAATGCTACAAGATTAACGAAATAGAGAGGAAAACAAGATGGTTAAAAAATGGATCGGGTTAATATTGTTACTTCAAATAATCACCTCAGCTATGTATGCTGAGGATTTGAATACCAAACGATTACCAGAAGTCATGCCTGGGGGTATAGGATTAGAACTATCCACGGGACTCATCGGAATTTATGCTCCGGTAAATATAGCGATGCTATTCCCAAAGCTGAATGAGCGGATCAATATGGGTGTGAGAGGAAGCTGGGGAATGCTGGCTATTGTACTACCCCATTATAATTATGATAAAACCGAACTATTGGGATATTTACCGTGGATGGTATACGGCAGTTACTTTCTACAGATTGGACAACCGTTACTCAAGCAAATATTAAAACCCTATTTAGGCGTGGAAGTAGGGGTTGGCTCTACGTTCGCTACCGATGAAGGTTTAATCGGCAAGAATATTACAGTAGGGATGATTGTATATGGAGGATTGGAGTTTTTTATTAAACCGAACCGCTCGTTATTTTTGGAAGGGGGGATCAGTACCTTTTTAACCTTTGTATATGGGGAAGAACAAGCCATTCAAACCCTTTTTCACGGCGGATTTGGATTTTTTATACGTTTTGGACCCCGTTTTTATTTTGGGCGGAATTAATACACGAAAACTAAACCGATGCCTCTTTCCTAACCATTAAGGTTGATACATGATATACGACGGCTTGAATCCAGGTAAACGAATCCAACCTTAATTAGGGAGAGGGGAGCGGGTTTATAAACAAACAAAAATGTATTATACTCATATCGACTTGTAGAATTGTTATCCCGGTTCGATTGTATTTTTATGGGGATGATGCGACATATTGTTATCCATACAACTAAAAAGTATTTCATAAGGAAGACGAATGCCTAAAGTTTTAGAATTACTCGCCTGGTCCTTAACCTGGATATCCCTGTCCTTCTATCTGAAGATTCGATATCGGTTCAAAACCCACTGGATTAAACCGAAACCACAGACCAATTTCATATTAATATGCAATCATGGGAATTTCTTCGATCCGTTTCTAATTGGTCGGGAAACGGGGCATATTGCTTATCTTACTAATGCCAATGGTATGCGTAAAGGGCTCCCCCGCTTTTTTGGTGTATGGATTGGTTGCATCCCAACAAAAAAAGGACAAATGGATGTGACATCTATTAAACGGACATTGCATGCACTCAAAAAAGGTTATTCCGTTGGAATTTTTCCAGAAGGGGATCGAACATGGGATGGAGAGACCCGCTCCTTTCCAAAAAGTGTTGTAAAAATCATAAAGAAAGCGGGTGTTCCTTTAGTTGTGGCGCGGTTACGTGGGAATTACCTCTCTCGTGCCCGTTGGATGATGAATCCCCGTGCAGGACGAATCGAATGCGTATACAATGTTCTATCACTGGAGGAAGTGGATTCCTTTTCGGAGGATAAATTATATGACGTAATCTTTTCCCATATGTATAACAACGATATCAAATACCATATTAAGCATGAGATTGAATTCCATGGGAAAGCTTTAGCCGAAGGTATTGAAGAACTTTTATGGCATTGCCCTGCCTGTGATACTCAGGATTATATTCAAGGAGAGCGAGACGAGGTGGTCTGCACCTATTGCAATCAGCGATGGACATTGGATGGCAACTGCCGTGTTATGGATGCAACCTTCCCCGATTTAAAAGATTGGTTTGATTGGCAAGTGGAACAGATACAAATCAACTTACAACAAAGGGATGCTTCCAAACCCATTATACAGTCCAACGAACTTCAATGTCAAAGCACATTGGATACGTTTACAGACTTCATCGACCATGGAACTGGGACGCTAGAAGGATATGCAAATAAAATGCTATTTAAACCTGCTAATTCGGACAAAGAGCTCGAGTTCCCCATGGAATCAGTGCAATATCCCATCGTAGATCTTAAAAATGTGCTGGTTTTTCAATCCGGCATTCGCCGTTATGAGTTTCGACCAAAAAACCAGAATATCTGCAAATGGATCTATCTCATTGAATCCATAAAAGGCCGTACTTAATCACAAATCCTTTCAAAATGTAATGATAATGTTTCATTTTGTAATCAGTCTCGTGAATTGATAGCTATTTGGGAGCGTCAGCCTCATTATTTATCTTACGGGTAGATTTAAAACAAACTACTTAACCAAAGCTCTGTTCCAATTTCTTTTGGGGCACGTTCTGTTTTTCTCTCGACGAGAATGTCGAATGATTTCTTGTGTGAAATGGAAAGGGTATTTCCTTGCAGTTTGAGCGACTAATCCATACTTGGTTGATCGAGATGCTTACAATAAGTGTGTGGAGAAGGAAATAAGATCCACTCAAAATTGACATGAATATTATTAAAGAAGGATGCATATACTAACCCGAAAGTATTTTGGGAATTCGATTACACTTTTATTTTCAGAACACTGATAAAAGCTAATATTTCATACTAAAAAGCTAATTTTTATAGCGTAGAAAAAAATGAATATTCATATACTTGTTAGAAAGGAAAGTAGTAGAGGCTTCAA